>CAYLZH010000164.1:0-11698 GCA_964388245.1 uncultured Bacteroidales bacterium | reverse complement strand
CGGGGGGGATTTTTTATCTTGTTCAGGAATAAGTTTGAAATCCTGTTTTGAAATCAGCTCATCAAAAAGGTAAACCTGAAATGCATGATTTCCCGTTTGGCGTTTATCCGGGGCCAACGATATCGAGCTGTTTAAGTATTTAGTAGTATCATCAGGCATCAGGTCGAAGTGTTTGCGATAAAATACCTGGCTTGTCGAATCGATCCATTCGCATCGGAACTTTAATTCCCGGTTTTTATAAATTTCACGATTGTCCAGTTTTACCTGTGCCCGTAGGATTCTTTTATTCTTCAACGTAAAAACAGAGTCGAGGCCAATTTTCCTTCCGGTTTTTTTGCTGGTCTTCCGGTACAATTTTGTTTGTGCCGAAATGCTTTGTCCCTCCTCATTGATTAATTTAAAGGGTTTCAGCAATATGAAATCTTTTTGTGCAATTAGCTCGCGGAAATAAAAAACGCGTAGTGTATATCTACCTGGCTCCCTTACCTGAGGATCGATGGAGATGGAACTTCTTATTTGTATCAAAGAATCGGACCGAGCTAAGTCGATTTGTTTCTTATAAATAGATTTCTTGTTTGGACCGATCCAGTCGAGATGAAACATGTGGGCCGGAGCAGTGTCTGTGAATTTCTCATTAAAGTATATTTGCGCTCTTACATGACCGTTCTCAATGGGTGAGAAGTACCTGCCAGCGCCGATCAGTTTCCCTGTTTTCATGTCCTTTTTTCTGAAGAAAATAATCTCAATGTCTTGAAGTTCTTTTTGATCAGAATAAAAAAAGAGCGTTGAATCGCTTGAATATTCAAATCCCTGCTCCCTGATGCTACATCCGGTCGAAAATAGAAGGATCAAAAATAGTAAGAGTATATATGCTCCGGATTGTAGTTTTAGCATGGTATATATTGATCTGCAATATTGATTTACAGTGAGGTACAATAATGAAACAGCAGTAATCTAATGGTAAACAATCACGTCAGTTTCTTCGTTAATAACCCGTAGTCCGTTCATGGCAAGGGCACGCATTTCGTCCTCGCCGGGATATACAAACACAGGGCTGATGTGTTTGACACGCTCTGTAATCGTATCAACAATTGCTTTGCCGTGTGCCATACCACCTGTTAAAAGAATACCATCGACTTCTCCTTTTAATACGGTTGACATAGCTCCAACAAACTTAGCCACCTGGTATGCTAAAGCTTCCTGAATTAATTGGGCTTTCGCATCGCCATCAAGTGCTAATTGTTCAATTTGATAACCATTGTTGGTGCCGAAATAAGCGACATAACCACCCTTGCCTTTAAGCATGTTCTTAATTTCCTTCTGACTGTATCGGCCGCTAAAACAAAGTTCAACCAGGTCGCCACATGGCAGTGTGCCAGACCGTTCAGGTGTGATTGGCCCTTCAGCATCCAGTCCGTTATTCACGTCGATTACTTTTCCTTTTTTATGTGCGCCAATGGTTATTCCTCCTCCCATGTGTGCAACAATCAGGTTTAATTCTTCATACTGTTTATTATGTGCATTAGCATGCATCCTTGCTACGGCTTTTTGGTTAAGAGGATGAAAGATCGATTTACGCTCAAACAAAGGATGCCCGGCGATACGGGCCAATGGCTCAAATTCATCTACCACGACCGGATCAACAATAAAGGCTCGTGCCTTTGTAAGCAATTGGGCAATATCGAATGCGATAAGTCCACCCAGATTGCTTGCATGTTCTCCAAGAGGACTGTCGATCAGGTCCCGCATTAATGCATCATTAACCTCAATGACCCCGCTTGGAACCGGTTTAATTAATCCGCCTCGCCCCATAACGGCAAGGATGTAGTTTTTATATATTCCTGCATCGTTAATCTCCCGGATTATCAGGTCTTTTCTGTATTCCCGTTGGTCGGTTATCCGTTCAAAAGGTTTCAAGTCTTCGATCGAATGCTGAATATTGGTTACAAATATCTGATGTGTACCTTCAAACACAGCAATTTTTGTTGATGTTGATCCGGGGTTGATTGCTAATATTAATTTCATTTCTGATATTAAAAACTGTTATTGCCTTGCCTGTACGTTATTGTTTTTTTCATTGTGTTTAGGTATACTGCTTAACTTCAATCTCACCTTTAAGCATCATGGTAGCATTAAGGGCGAGGCCATCGGATATACATTCTCCGGGATAAATGTGGATAGGTGCCATATTTCCAACATGTTCAATAATGAAATCTGTGAACATTTTATTATGGGCAATCATTCCTGTTAATATAATACCATCGACAACTCCTTTGAGTGCAGGAATTAGCGATGCTATATACTTACTAACCTGATAAGCCATTGCTTTAAAAATTTGCTCTACCTTTTGGTTTCCTTCGCTAATCATTTCTTCTACCTCAAACAGACTTCGTGTTCCAATATGAGCCATCATTCCTCCTTCCGATCTTATTTTATTCATTATTTCCGATTCGGTATATTTTCCACTGAAACACAATTCAACAATGTCTCCGATCGGAAGGCTCCCGCTACGTTCAAGCGAAAAGGGGCCTTCTCCGTCAAAAGCCTGGTTTACATCTACAACCTTGCCCTTTTTATGTGCGCCGATGGAAATACCTTCGCCAAGGTTGGCAACAATCAGGTTCATATCCTCATAGGTTTTCATAACAGTTTTTGCATGTCGGCGTGCGACAGCTTTTTGAGTCAGGGCATGAAAAACAGACTGACGCTTTAATTCCGGCCAACCGGTAATCCGGGCTATATCTTCCATTTCATCAACCACCACAGGATCGGCAATATAGGCTGTTGAACCTGGAAGCATTTTGGCCAGGTCGTCGGCAATAAGTCCGCCCAGATTCACAGAATGTTCGCCATGTGGAGAATTTGCCAAATCGTGCTTAAGGGTTTCGTTAACTTCATAAATTCCCGATGGAATTGGTTTTATAAGACCTCCACGGCCAATTATGGCTTTTATTAAATCAATTCTAATATCGGCAGCTTTAAGTTCTTTTAATACTTCTTCTGCCCGGTATTGATGTTGATCTGTGATTTTATTAAACGAGGCAAGCTTATCTTTCGGATGTTTAATCGATTTAAGAAATACCATGTTACTTCCTTGATAGACTGCCGCTTTAGTTTGGTAAAACTCAGGTTTAAGACATAGGATGCGCGAATTTTCCATTGGACTTGTATTTATATTATAATGTGATAAAAGTACTACTTTTTATATTTTGGAATAATGCCCATAGCTAAAAAATGACTCTGTTTCGCTCTTATGATTGGACAAGTTCGATTACAGTTATTTCGGGCTTAATTCCAACACGGGCTGCAACACCGATATACCCTATACCCCGGTTTACATACAGGTATTGGTTGTTTTCTGCATAGAGGCCCGCCCAACGGGGATATTTTAATTGCGCAGGGCTCCATTTTATTCCGGAGATCTCAATGCCAAATTGCATCCCATGAGTATGGCCTGCCAATGTAAGATCGATATTTGTTTTATGGATAACCTCTGCATCCCAATGTGATGGATCATGCGAAAGGAGGATTGAAAAATCTTTATTGTTGACACCATGCGTGGCTGCTTTTAAATCACCATATCGCGGAAATGGAGGATGTCCCCAATTTTCAACACCAATTAGTTGAATTGTCTGATTGTTGATGGCTATTCTTTTATTTTCATTACGTAAAACTTTAAAGCCAGCTTCTTCCTGAAGGCCAATTATCCTGTTAAAATTTTCCCGTTTATGTTGATCTGATTTCCATTGTGAATAATCGCCATAATCGTGGTTTCCAAGGATGGAATATTTTCCATATCGGGCATTGAGTTTTTTAAGTAAGGGAAGAAATTCATCGATTTCGCGGCTTGAATTGTTGACCAAATCACCAGTGAAAACCAGTAAATCAGGTTCCTGCTGATTAATCTGATCGATTGCTTCTTCCACTTCTGCGTAGTTTCCTGCCAGGCTTCCAAAATGAAAGTCGGAGAATTGAACAATCTTAAATCCGTTAAAATTTGATGGGAGATTATTGAATGTGATCTTTTCACTAAATACTGTGAAATCGAACCTGCCTTTCAGAAAACCATATAAAACAGATGCAAACGGTACCGAGGCAATTAAAATTCCTGCTTTGGTTATGAAAGCTCTTCTCGATTGATTGATTGAATCAGTCTTCGAATTAGATAGGCCTGTCCCGTTCATTAGCTTCCAAACTAATAGTTGGATATCGTCGAGAAAATGAAAAATAAGGATTACAACCTTAGGTGCCCAAAAAATAAGAAGTGCGGCAAATATATTTGCAATTGTGGCATACCGGTCGAAGGTTTCGAAATTTGGTTTTTGAAAAAACACTGATCCTACCAAAACATAAATAATGAGCGATATTAATATGTAAGTGATTGACAATATTAGCTTTGTGGTTTTTCCACGGACAATTGTTCGGATAGCCTTTAAACTGTAAATGTCGATAGCTAATAAAACTAAAAATATTATGAAGAAGGAAAAATAAAACCTCATTGTTTAAACTTTTATGCGGTACAATATTAATCTGATTAATGATATTTATAACACAAAATCAATACAAAACTATATGAATGTTCAAGTTTCGAATATGTTCAATCAAGTGCAATAAAATCAGGATTATTCTGCTTAGCTTTGTCTGAAAATGATTACAGTTTGATGAGAGACCGAAAGAAAGAAAGAAAATTTTTAAAAATGCCCACATATCCAGGCGGGAAGGAAGCCTTGGCAAAATTTCTGGCCGAAAATGTACGATACCCCGATGAAGCACGGATGAACAATATAAGGGGCGTAGTGCATATTAGTTTTGATGTTGATCATTACGGAGTGGTTTCTAATATCCATATTATCCATTCGCTTGGTTATGGATGCGACGAGGAAGCAATAAGATTAGTTGGGTTACTGAAATTTAATAAGACCTATAACCGGGGCGTAAGAGTGAAAAAAACAATGAAACTCAGAATCCCTTTTCCGGCTCCTCCAAGAAGTTCAGGCTTTGCATATCAATACATCGAAGAAAAAACAAAACCGGAAGAAAATGCTGAAAAGAAAGATGATTCATCGGGTTATGGATATACAATCAGGTTTTAAAAATCAGATTATGAAAAAGAGTTACCTTTCAATGTTAATCATATTAATGTTGTCTTGCGGAGAACAAGATCCTAAATCAGATAAGACTGAAAGAAAAGTTGTAATGCCTGTCTGGTTGGCAGGCACGTGGCAGGTATCCGGCAGCGAGCAATTATTTGAAAGGTGGGAGGTGAGGTCCGACTCCTTGCTCACGGGAAATGGATTTCATGTTGAAGGGCAGGACACTACTTTTTTTGAATTCCTCAAAATCCGGCAATTTAAGGATAGCTTGTGCTATATTGCTACTGTAACAGGACAAAACAATGGTAATCCTGTTTTCTTCAGGTTTTCACAACATTCTGATTCAGCTTTTATTTGTGAGAATCAAAAACATGATTATCCCCAGCGAATTGAGTACAGAAGAATAAACCGGAATAACACACAAGCTATAATATCAGGAATAACCGGAGGCGAAGAAAAAAAGTTTGAAATAAGTTTTATCAGAAAGGAATAAGCATAAAAATTGAATTATTCTTGAAGTCCTAAATAATCCGGCATATTGATCCAAAAAAATTACTTTTGTGCCGATTTGAAAAAATAGCCCCGATAAATGAAATTGTTACAGCTTGTAAATAAGGTACCCTTTCCTGCCATTGATGGCGGTGCAATAGCTGTAAGCAATCTTACAAGCGGTTTTTCGGATCATGGCCACACTGTAATAATGCTGGCTATGAACACCTCGAAACATTATTGCAAGCCTGAGGATTTGCCAATTGATATTCATGATTTTGTCGATTTGAGAATAATCGAAGTAGAGGCACCGATTACAGTTTTTGGTGCTATAAAAAATCTTTTGTTTTCGAAATATCCTTACTCAGCCGACCGGTTTATATCGAAAGATTATGAGGCAGCCCTGATAAAAATATTGAATGAAAACAACATAGATATCGTTCAATTGGAAGGTTTATATATGTCACTTTATATTCCGGTAATCAGAAAATATTCGGAGGCTCTTATTGCTTTTCGGGCACACAATATAGAAGAGGAAATCTGGATGCGTGTTGCAATGCAGGAAAAGAATATCATTAAAAAATTATATCTGAAGAATTTATCATTACGAATTCATCGGTTTCAAAAATCAATTCTGAATACATATGATTTACTTGTACCCATAACAGGCCGGGATGCAGATATTTTTGAAAAGATGGGCAATACAAAACCTTCATTTGTCAGCCAGACAGGCTTAATCATCGATTCGAAAAAAAAGGAAAAAAAAGATGAAACTCCTGTCGATTTATTTCATATCGGAGCCTTGGACTGGGCTCCAAACCAGGAAGGATTGATATGGTTTTTTGATAACATATGGACTGATTTAGTTGGAGAATTTCCTGAGGCATTATTTAATGTAGCAGGCAGGAACGCTCCACAATGGCTTGAACGGAAATTGTCCAGGATTCCAAATGTTAATTATTTTGGCGAGGTATCCGATGCATATGCGTTCATGAATGCCCATTCGATCATGGTTGTTCCATTGCTTTCGGGTTCGGGAATGCGAATTAAAATAATAGAAGGCATGGCATTGGAAAAGTGTATCGTATCTACTTCGATAGGCACTGAAGGAATTTCAACAGAACACAATAAAAATATTATGATCGGTGATAACGAAGCGGACTTTCTTTCATCAATTCGTCAATTGCTAACTGATAATTCCTTACGAAATGATATCAGCAGTAATGCAGGTAGGTTTATTGAACAGCATTTCGACAATAAAGTAATTTCGGGAAGCTTACTTGATTTTTATAGTTCAAACATTGAAATCAAAAGAATTACTGATGCATAGTGCCGAGGTCATATTTTGGATTTTAGTGGGGCTGATTCTATACTCCTATGTTGTTTATGCTTTTCTTCTGGGATTGATAATTATTTTTAGACGATTAATTAAGGGCGAAAAATCAGATTTTCGATTAAAAAATGATGACCTGTCTGAAATAACCTTATTTGTTGCAGCTTTCAATGAAAAGGAATTCGTTCATGAAAAGCAGAAGAATTTCTATAATCTGGATTATCCAAAGGAAAAGATCAAATTTGTTTGGGTTACAGATGGTTCGGATGATGGTACACCAGAACTATTGCGCGAATACCCCGACATAGAACTATATCATGAGCCGGAGCGAAAAGGGAAAATTTCGGCAATGAACCGTGGAATGCAATTTGTCAGGACGCCCATTGTAGTTTTTTCCGATTGCAATACAAAGCTTGGACAGAAGTCCCTCCGTAAGATAGCCGAATTGATGAGCGATCCGGCAGTTGGTTGTGTCGCAGGTGAAAAGCGTATTCGTCCAAACAAAAAAGATACTGCTTCCGGAGCTGGTGAAGGAATATATTGGAAATATGAGTCGGTTATTAAGCGCTGGGAAGCCGAATTGTCGTCGGTTATTGGAGCAGCCGGAGAGTTGTTTGCCGTTCGAACAGAGCTGTACGAGGAAGTAGAAGCCGATACACTCCTCGACGATTTCATAATATCGCTTCGGATTGCGATGAAAGGTTATCGTGTTCAATATCACCCCGATGCATATGCTATTGAAGATGCTTCACTTAACGTAAAAGAAGAGATGAAACGGAAAGTCAGAATATCGGCGGGTGCAATTCAATCAATTGTCAGATTAAAGGGGCTGTTGAATTTTTTTAAATACAAGTGGCTTTCTATTCAGTATATTTCTCATAAGTTCCTTCGCTGGACAATAGTACCACTTTCGCTTCTGGTTATCATTCCGCTCAATCTATATCTATGTTTTCAGCAAAATACCTGGCTCGATGGCATGGTGTATTTAGTATTAATGGTTTCGCAAGCTTTGTTTTATATTATTGCTTTGTTGGGATGGTATTTCGAAAACAGGAAGCTAAGTTTTAAGATGTTTTTTATACCTTATTATTTTTTCATAATGAACCTTTCGGTTTATCTTGGATTTATCAGATATTTGAAAGGAAAACAATCAGTAAAATGGGAAAAAGCACAGCGGAAGTGATATGGTTTTTTTCTAACGTGTGGAAGTGAGCCGAATATTCAATCAGTTTTTATCAGACCTTAAGATTGATTCATAAATCCGAAGATAATAGAAATGCAGCCTCGTTTTGGTTTTCCTTTATTTTGTTCATCTCGCGGAACCTTAATCGAAATAATCAATTGCTGACTCTTTTCGAGGGTGAAATCCCAGTTTTGGCTATCCCCGTTTTTCTTATTGTTGAATAAAACTTTCCTTGATTTATCCATAACTTCAAACTCAGGATCGGCCAGAATATCATCACTTTCAATTATGATCCTGTATTTCTGGCCTGCATAAAAAGTTTTGAAAAACTCAGCCTCCTGACCTTCGGAAAGTAGAGTCGTATTATAGTTACCATCGTGAATATATGGAGGCAGTTGATTCTTCGTAATCTCTTTTGCAAAATTGAAACATTGACCTAAAACCGGTAATTTCAATATAAGTATGGAAAGAATTAGAAGTATAAGTCGTGTCATAATTGAAAGATTAGTTTGTGTATCTGTTTCGGATTATTGAAGTTGTTGCAATTAATTTCTGAAGGTGGGGATCAAGCATAGCATAATAATCACCGGGATTCTCAGAACTTTCTGATTGAACTGCTGTAAATTTGTCAAAGATCTGTTCTAATTTCACAGCATCAGTCAATACCTGTTTCACATCTGAATTATCTCCGTTATCCTCTAAAAGTTTTCTTACAATCGAGAGTGACAGGCCCTGGTCAGAGATCCGGTCAATCAGGATTTTATTCAACGTAGTACTGTTTTGTGCCAGTTGGGTTGCTATATACAATCCTTCGATCCAACCCCCGTAAAGGACCAATGCAGTAAGGGAAGTACTTCTGGTTTCCGAAAGCATGGCATTCGATTTCATAAATGTTTCGGAAAGAATGTTTAAAACCGAATCGCGATCGAAGAAATTAACTTCCAGCCTGTATTGCGTGTTCTCATCAACAAAGTCCATAATATCAAGGCCTTCGGCAATTTTCTTAATTGCAACCATATAGTTCAGTGTTGCTTGCTGTTGTTCAAAAATACTGGTATAACTTAAATCGGCACTATAAATACCCAGGTTAAGGGCTTTTTTCTTTATGGTATTATAGTTTGTAACATTTCTGGTAGGATTAAGGAACGATTCATCGTAGCTTACGTTGGCATGCTTTAAAAGCATGGTTGTTTCAATTGGCGAAGGTAGCGAATAGATTACCGTTTTCGCCTGCTCAAGTTTTTCCTTAATATCATCTGGTTGTTCAATTACTACCTGTGATTCCAACGATTTTTTCTCACTATCGGTCGATAAGCAAGAATACAGAATAAATAAAAACAGGTAAGCAAAAAATACAATTGTCTTATTTATACAAATAAGCTTGCATTCTGATACTTCCTTATGGTTCATGGTTTGTTGCATTAATATTTTCCTCCTGATTAATACGCTTCATTCCATAAAAGGTTTTATATTTATGAGTTATAGTGATATAAAAATTATAACAGATTGTTATTCGATATTGTTTTGGATTGATGTTAGATGATGGAAGTTTTATAATGCAGAAGATCAGGTATGTAAGTGTTTGATTAAATGAATAGAAATGTTCAAATATTAACAAAGTACTGGGGATATACATCATTTCGTGAATTACAGGAAGAAATTATCAATTCTGTTTCGAGCGGAAAAGATACACTGGCCCTAATGCCAACAGGTGGCGGAAAATCGGTTACTTTTCAGGTACCTGCTCTTGCAAAATCAGGATTGTGCCTTGTTATCAGTCCCTTAATTGCACTTATGAAGGATCAGGTAGAGAACCTGCAAAAGCTTGGCATAAAGGCTCAGGCAGTGTATTCCGGAATGTCGAACCATGAAATCAATATAGCCTATGATAATTGTGCATATGGCGATTATAAATTTTTGTATTTATCGCCCGAACGTATTGGTACATCGATGTTTTTAGACCGCATCAATCATTTCAATGTAAATATGATTGCTGTTGATGAAGCTCATTGTATTTCGCAGTGGGGTTACGATTTCAGGCCATCATATCTTAAAATTGCTGATTTGCGTCCACACCTACCTGATGTTCCGGTTTTGGCGTTAACGGCAACAGCTACTCCAAAAGTAGTCAACGATATTCAGGATAAACTTCTGTTTAAAGAAAAAAATGTTCTTCAAAAGAGTTTTAAAAGGAACAACCTTGCATATGTTGTTAGAGAAACAGAAGATAAACTTAAGTACTTATTAACAATTATTTCGAAGGTACAAGGTTCGGGAATTGTATATATGCGTAGCCGGAAAGGCACACGGGATATTGCCATTTTTCTGAAAAATAATAAAATAAGTGCCGATTATTACCATGCCGGACTCTCAGTTAAGGTTCGTGAAAAAAAACAGGAAAACTGGAAATCGGGACAAGTAAGACTAATGGTAGCAACAAATGCGTTTGGAATGGGGATCGATAAAGATAATGTCAGGTTTGTTGTTCATCTCGATTTTGCCGATTCGCTCGAAGCGTATTTCCAGGAAGCTGGCAGAGCAGGACGTGATGGTAAAAAAGCTTATGCTGTGTTATTGGCCAATTCTACAGACGAGACAAAGTTAAAAACCCGCTTCTCAAAAAGTTTCCCTTCGCGCGATAGTATCAGAAAGGTTTATTCGGCCCTTGGAAATTATTTCTCGATACCTGTTGACGGAGGGAAAAACATGGCCTACGATTTTAATCTTTTCGATTTTACCCGGAAGTTTGGCCTCGACTACATGCAAACTTACAGTAGTTTAAAAATTATAGCTCAGGAAGGGTATATCGAGATAACAGACGAATTAAATAATCCATCCCGGATAATATTCCTGGTTGGGCGCGATGATTTATACAAATTTCAGGTTGCAAATGTCCAGTACGATAAGTTAATTAAAGTTTTACTTCGGTCGTATACAGGACTATTTAATGACTATGTCAAAATGGATGAAGATCAACTGGCCAAAAGGGTAGGAGACACAAGAGATGGTGTTTACGAAATACTTAAACACCTCACGAAAAGTAAAATAATTAATTACATACCGGCCAAACAAACACCCCTGGTTATTTACATTGTTGAGCGCCTGGATGAACGATCATTGTTTATCTCGAAAGATAATTATGAGAAAAAAAAACAAGTCTACAAGGAAAGGATGAACGCCGTTTTGCATTATGCATTCTCAACTAATAAATGCAGGAGCCAGTTATTACTTGAATATTTTGGCGAAAAAACATCTGACCGTTGTGGAAAATGTGATTATTGCCAGCGACGAAACGAACTGAACCTTAGCACTTATGAATTTGAATCGATTGTTGTAGCACTTAGAAAGCTGTTGCTGGAAAAACCATTGCGACTCGAAATGTTGATAAAACAAGTAAACCATAAGCACGATAAAGTGGTGAAAGTAATCCGGTGGTTGTTTGACACAAAAAAAATCCAATATAAGCCCGACAAACGAATTGAATGGTCCGAAAGCCTCTTTTAATTTTTTATCCGATAAGGAAGTATAAAATTTTCGAGCATCACGGTAAAATCAAATAGCGAGTCAGTTTTGTAGCTTCCTTTCATCCTGATTATTGCT
>CAYLZH010000163.1:0-11749 GCA_964388245.1 uncultured Bacteroidales bacterium | reverse complement strand
GCTCTTGTGGAATAAATCACTCGAAAAAGACCTGACATCGAAAATTGAACGAAAGGCAATGATCGTAATCAGCGAAGAAAACATTGATGCCAGCATTGAAAATCAGCAAAATACATTTTTTAAAGATCCGTTTTTAAGTATCAAAGGCCAGTCAAAACCATCAATATTCGAGATTTTTTATGTTTTTAAGATTGATGCTGTAAACAGAAGTGTCTTGTTAGGCAGGGGTACACGACTTGGTGGCGATGCTGGTGCAATTTCCAAATTGATGCTTGGATGGCTTCCATTTTCAAAAATCACATTCTGGGACCACAGGCAGTGTCTCGAACCTAATCCCGATCAGAATGCCCTGGACGAACGACAGCAAAAAGGCATCGAAGCTGCAATTTTTCGTGATCCCGGCCATTCTCAAAATTACGCAAAGTCAGTAAATAATCCTTCAATTGATGATATCTGGACATCGAGCTATACCAAGCGGATGCCGGGAAACCATATCCGTTTTCCTATTCTTAACCACGAAGGCGACCTTTACAATGTTGGATATATCGGAAAATGGGGGAGCGATTGTCCGTGTAATGATGAACGGTTGACCCATAAAAAAGACAGTATAATCGACAAAAAGGAGAAACTTCATTTTATATTCGTGATTGATGCAACCGAGTCGATGAAAAATTATTATAACCCGGTTTCTGCAGCTATCGGCGACTTGATATCGAAAATGAAGAATGAAAAGTCACGGATAAAAATATCACTTTCGGCAGTTGTTTACCGCAATTCTACCGATCCATATGGTGGAACTCAGCGAATTATGCGAACCGACAAGTTATCGGAGTTTAACGATTTTCTTAGAAGTATCAAGCTGTCGAAAAATAAAAAAGACACCAAGGCTGTTTATATGGGCTTGAAGGAGGCGCTTACATACACAGGTATCAGTAAAAGCGAAACAAACTTTGTAGTACTGATAGGAGATACCTGGGACGATCTTTCCGACAACACCACACAAATAAGGCAGGATATTAAAAACTCGATGGTTGATTATAAAACCAATTTTGTTTCGTTTCAGGTATACAACGAAGGGAAAAAGCCATACATCGATTTCCAGAAACAATCGAGAAACCTGCTCATCGATGTAACTAATGAACTTTATAACAATAGCCCTGATTTATACAAATCGTTCGATAAGCCACGTCTCGAACCAATTCAAGGTGGCTACAAGTTAAACGATCAGCCTGTAGTGGGATCATTCTTATTTGCCAACAGCGGGAGCTTTCTTTCGGCAGACCTTTTCCAGAATGAAATTACAATACGCTTAAAGGATTTTGAAAAAGGACTTGTTGAGTCATTGTTGGATATTGAAAATCTGATGCGTGGTGAAAAAACCGATTACCTGTCGCCAAAGGCACTGGCAATGCTAAACGAAGTAGCCAATAAAGATGTAATTGATGAACTGAAGGAAGGATGTACCGGTGTGATAATGAAAGGATACACAACCAAAAGCATTCCTGAAATGGAACACCCCTTGTTTGCCGATGCCGTTTTTATGACCCGCGGCGAACTGGCAACATTTGTCAATGTCTTTGAAAAATTTATTAACCTTATTTCCCGCGAAGCCATGCTTGAAGCCTGGAAACAACAGTTGCGCGATGTCATTGGTGAAAAGTGGGGCAAACGTATGACCTTCGATGAAGCCTATCATCGACTTGCCGGTATTCCTTGTCCGAATAAAACTCTCAAGAATAAAAAGATCAAAAACATTACAAGCCGAAATGCCATTAGCGAAGCAGAATTCCGCAGATGGAACGAAGACCTGTCTAACAGCATCATTATTCTGAAGCAAAATGTATTGATGAACCCGGAATATGAAGGAAAATACGAATACAACAACGAGGAATATTACTGGGTACCGTTAACACTTTTCCCATAAGATTTATTCATGAAGAATATATTCGAAATACAGAATGTATATTGTGCCTATAGCAACAATAAATCGGTGCTCGATATCGATGAATTAATCATCCCACGAAACCAGCTTGTGTTCATTATAGGGCCTTCGGGAGTAGGGAAAAGTACGATGCTCGAAGCCCTCGGCCTAATGAATTACACAGCCATGCCTGGTAAAGAGTCGAAGTTCGACTTTAACCCTGGCAATAAAGAGGAGTCCATAAATTTCCTGAATATATGGAATAAAAAGGATGTAACCGTTTCACAGATCAGGAACCAACACTTTAGTTTTATTTTCCAGAATACAGAATTGATGGGTAATCTTTCGCCATTTGAAAATGCATATATCCCATTGCTAATTCAAGGCAAATCGAAAAAAATTGCACGGCAAAAAGTAAAAGAGGTTATCGAAAAAATGAACATGACAACAGAAATCGACGATACCCGACAAGTAACCGATTTCTCTATAGGACAAAGGCAACGACTTGCATTTGTTCGTGCCATTTCGCCGGAATTTAGTGTTCTGTTTGGCGATGAACCCACCGGAAACCTCGACAGACCCAATGCCTATCGCTTAATGGAAACACTTAAAGAATCGATTAAAAGTAAAAACACATCTGCTATAATTGTTAGCCACGACCTGGATTTGGCCATTGATTTTGCCGATTTAATAATCCTGGTACGAAAGAAACCGGATGAAAACGATCCAAAAGGTAAACCGAAAGGTCAGGTTGATGCAGAATCTGTTTTTGTACACGATTTTAAGAATGCCTTTTGGAACAATCCGGTTTCAAGATTTTCTGAAGAAAGAATAAAAGACTTCTTTTCAAAAGCCATTGAATAAAATGAGAAAAAAAATACATATCGACTTTTTTTATTTATTCACTTCGAAGGAATCGAAGGTGCTTCTCGGCAAATATTCGCTTAACCTCGTTTTCCTGATATTTATTTTATTCCTGACCTATTTTGCGATTGGATTTGGTAAAGGTACACTGGCCTATTTACAGTTGAAAATGGAAGATCCTTTTATCCAGCTCGTTGAAATTAATGTTCCCTATGATAAGATTGGCGGGATTGAAAACATTATTCGAGAGATAGACGAAAAAGAACTAAAGGAAAGATTTGGCTATTCCAATATCGATGGATATTCAAGCTTTTCGATGGATTTCTTCCAGAAGGGTAATCTGAAGGATAACGAGATACTTTTCCTGGGACGTACAATCGATAACGATAACTCACTTTTGAAACAAATCCTGAAGGAAGAGAATACCATAGCAGGAAGGAATTATGTTATGCCCGAAGACCTGGCTGTAATTGTATCAGAAAAATTGATCGAAGATCTGGGCTTTTCAACCGGTTCCATTCCGTATTTTTTGCATTATTCTTATTTCTGTGGATCAAGAATACCGGTTCCATTACCCATATTGGCAGTGGTTGAAAATCTTCCAGGTGAATACGATTTTCTGGTAACAAAATATCTGAAAGACAAAATCGATTCGGAAGAGTTTCCATTGAATATAAATACTGAAAGTCAACGGAAAAGCTTTATGCTTTATGTACCAACAGAGGAGGATGCAAATGCACTCAGGGATTTTCTTAGTAATAATATTCGTGCCCGGGATATTAAGGTGATTGATAAAAATGTTTATAAAAATTCGTATCAAAACGGATTCATAATAAATAGTTTATTAGCCGATAGTATTGAAATTACCTTTGTAGAAAAATTTATCCAGGAGAACACCAATAACCTCGACCGGTTTAATGCTTCACGGATTTATAATTTTGAAGCCACCGATTTCTCGCGTCGTATAAGGATAATCGATCATTTTTCTGTTTTTTTCGATGATCTGATCAGGATAAATGAATTCCGCGATTTCATGTTCAGTGAGTATCAATTAATTGTTGATCTTAATCAGGTTAAAGCAAAGGAGAACTATGCCTTTATTCAGAATATATCGAATGCAACAAGCTGGTTTTTAATCGGGCTTAGTATAATTAGTATCTGCTTGTTTATATCGAACCTGCTGAAAAACCATATCGAAAAAATTAAAATAAACCTGGGAACCTTTAAAGCCTTCGGATTAAACAATGGATCGCTGATTATTACTTACTCGGTTATCATAATAGGACTCATCATTATATCCCAAATAGCAGGTGCAACAATATCTCAGCTGACAGGAAATCCACTATCGAAAATTATAATTGAATCCTCAGGTATCGATGCCGAAACCGGGATCAACTATTTTTCAATTCTCAATCCATTTAGTTTAAAGGTATCCTTATTCATCTTATTGATTAGTTTTATAGTTATTTTTACAGTACTAAGGCAAAACCTTACCGAAACACCGGGGAATTTGATTTATAACAGGATTAGTAAAAAATAATAGGTCATGGCACTGATAACGGATATAAGTATTACCATTGATTCAACTGTATTTGATGCACGGGTCAGGCATTTAAACATTTCGCAAAGTATCAATAATCATCATCAGTTTTCTGTTGAATTTGAACTTGCCTCAATTGAAGGAATGCTTGATCATTTTATATTAGACAAATCGAAAGATTATGTTGGTTCAGTTATCCAGATATCAATCAAGCCCATCGACTTTTTAAAACAATATCCCGAGCTAAATTTCAAGGGAGTAATTACAAATTTATCTGCAACAAGGGCAAACCGGCGCAACGGCGATACATTAATCATCAGTGGTTATAGCCCCGATATATTGACAAATGAAACACCAAATTGCAGGTCGTTCGAAAAAGTAGATATTAAGCAGATATTTTCTGAAGTCCTTCAACCTTATCCATCCAATCTGCTAGCGCTAAAATCTTCGCCAAAATCAAGTACCAAATTCGAATATATAGTACAATACAACGAAACAAATTTCGATTTTCTAACCCGGTTGGCCGTACTTAACGGAGAGTGGTTTTTTTACGATGGATTAAATTTAAATCTTGGCCTTTCTACCGGAAGTGAAGTAGATCTTGAATACGGATCAGACCTTACAGATTTCAATTTTTCGCTTGGAGTAAGCCCTTTAAAGTTCAGCTTTGCAGCCTATAATTACAACGATGTAAAAACCTATATTAGCAGCTCAAGTTCGGCTAAGCTTTCAAATCTTAACGATAATCAGGATGTTTCCCAGAAAAACTCAGACAAACTTTACACAAGCGAAAACACTAAGTTTCATGTGCATCACGATAATGCCATAAACCAAAGCACACTGGATAAAATCGTAAAAAAAGCAAAGCATGATAGTCTTGGGAAAAACATCATATGTAATGGGCAAAGTGAGAATCCGGGTGTTCAGATTGGACAAATCATTAGCATAAGCGGCAAAAACCTTGATATGGAAAAAGATCCCAATTATGGCAAATACCTTATAATCTCGGTAAATCACACCTGCGATCTCGAAGGAAATTATATGAATACATTTTCTGCAATACCTTCCAACATTAGTGATAATACCTTCTCAGTTAGTCCGGTAATACCACGCATAGAAGCCCAAAGCGCTGTAGTTACCGATGTAAACGATCCTGACAAGTTAGGCCGGATAAGGGTGCGTTTTTACTGGCAGGACACAAAATCCCAAAGCCCCTGGATTAGGATTGTTAATCCATATGCAGGAAACAGCCGTGGAGCATTTATTATTCCTGAAGTAAACGATGAAGTCCTGGTACAATTCGAAGGCAGTAATGCTGAAAAACCATATGTGGTTGGTTCTTTATATAATGGTAATGCAAAACCCGATGCTGCCTGGCCTCATAAAGATAACAACACAAAAGCCTTCAGAACACGAAGTGGGCACTCAGTTATTTTGAGTGATGAAAAAGGAAAAGAATCAATTACGATTTATGATAAAGAAAATACTAATTCGATTGAATTTGATACTGCCAAAAAGAAGCTGACTATTTATTCGAAAGGAGATGTAAATATCCAGGGAGAAAATATCGAATTGTCAGCCAAAAAGAATATTACACTAAAAGCCGATGGGGAAATATCTGAAAAAGCGATGAAAGACATTTCACTCGAAGCAACCGGAAACATCAATCAGAAAGCCACAAAAGCTATTAACCAAAAAGCCACAACCGACCTTAAAGCCGAAGGCATGAATGTTACAGTAAAAGGAACTATAGCTACAAAAATATCAGGAACACAGGCTGAGCTAAGCGGTTCAGCAATGACAACTGTTAAAGGTGCCTTAGTAAAGATAAATTAAGAAAAAGCATTAAAGGTTGTTAATAGAACAACCCGTTAAAGGCTAAATAAAGGCCTATAGCTAAGAACAAGGAATTATGGGAAAACCAGCAGCAAGAGTAGGCGACATGCATGTTTGCCCAATGGTAACACCGGGAGTTCCACCAGTACCCCATGTGGGAGGACCGATTATGCCACCCGGTGTTCCTACAGTATTAATTGGCGGGATGCCGGCTGCAACGATGGGCAACATGTGCACATGTACTGGTCCACCCGATTCAATCATCCTCGGATCAGTAGGTGTATTGATTGGGGGCAAACCAGCAGCCCGCATGGGTGATAGCTGTGCCCATGGTGGAACCATTACTGTTGGATGCCCTACCGTATTAATAGGCGAAATTGCCCCCGGAGGTAGTGGAGGAGGTGCTGTAGCCGTGCAATTTGCAACTCATGCCCTAAAAAAAGCTTTGGCCACTGTTGGAGCAGAAGCCTTAGCCAATGCACAACAAATAGTGGCACTTAAACAGGCAGCCGAAACAGGCAAACCTTTCTGTGAAGAATGCCAAAAAAAATAGTGCTTGATGCAATTATATAAATACATAGTGCTTGATGCAGCCCGAATGGATGACAAAATTGATATAGCAAAAGAATTATGCCCAAAATTCTTCTCGCTATATCGCGGCAACAAAGAGAACCAGTTAGCATCGGTGGCTCCTTATGTGTTTGACATAGATGATTCTGAAGAATTTCAGAAATGGTATTTTGAAGAAGGCTGGGGCAATTCATGGGGTATAATTCTTTATTCCCCGCAAGATATTAAACAAATACGAAAGCACCTTCGCCGGTTCCTTATGGTGATGACGGAAGATAAAAAGGAATTATATTTCCGCTTCTACGACCCGCGGGTATTAAGAGTGTTTCTTCCTACCTGTAATACCAGTCAAATAAAAGAGTTTTTTGGCGGCGTAGAGTATTTTCTATGTGAAGATGAAAATCCGGAAACCGGGATTGCTTTTTCAATGGAAGGAAAAAAATTAAATGTTAATTCAATTTTAAAAGAAGAAGCAGTGAAATATAATCCTACAGCAAATAAGAAGAGGTTCTCATTTTTTTAATAAAGTAGTTCAAGTTTTTGAGGGCCATAAGTAACGCCATCCATTACTGCATAACAGACATATTCTCCCGGGTATAAGCCGGAAATACCTGCAGCTTTCAAGGCTTCAATGGCACAATATCCCCTTATTTCCTCATTTTCTGTTACAGTTATGCCGAATACAGAGACATTTAGGTCTATCTGCATAGGCAAACTATTATCCTTAAAAAGTATTAATAAGGTTATTGGGACAATTGCAGCAACATTTTCCTTACGACCTCCCTTAAAGTCATAGGAAACAGGTACATTTGGAATATGTAATTCACGGGCATTTAATACAAAAGAAGCATAAAAAGTAATAAAATATTTGTCATCCTTTTTTTGTGATTCAAACTTGAATGAGATTCCTGACTTTGGGAGTGGGGGTGTTTTATTGATAGGTATATAACATGGTAATGCCTGAATATTATTTGTATCAGGCTTTGGGTTAATACTTAAAGGTAATATTGGTACTTGTCTTTCTTCCCCAATTAAATTAATAAGAATACTATTCGAGACCCAATCGAAATAAAGTAAGCTAAAGGCCCATTTCCCATTTTCCCATTTTAATGGGATTTTTTCTCTTGCATTTACAAATGTAATTATTGCAACTTTTTCACATAGTGTTTCAGGTTTTGGTTTAGGAATATTTGCCCTATCCCTTTTGGGCATTTTCTCTTTCATATCCACAAAGGCACGTGCAATATGAACATTTCCTGTATCTTTTTCAGAAGCTATTAAAAAGCTGTTTGTTTTAATCTTTATGCTCCAATCTCGTTCACCACTACACAGCAATGCTATTGCAATTGGCATTTTATCAGCTCTTTCACTATATATCTTTTTAGGACCGTTTATCCCTATAATCCAATGTTCAAATTTAAGCAAGTCAAGCCTTCGTTGTAATAATAGCTTGTTGTCAAAATGATAAAATTCCTCTTCACTAAAAGAAAGAATGGAATTTAAAAGTTTATCTAAAGAATTTATTTCCATATTTCCTTGTTTTTTAGACTCTTATTTAGCACTGGGATTAAGATATGCTAAGGTTTTCAATCTCTTGCAATTGAAGAAAAGTACTACACTTTTCACAAAATTCACCTGAACATTTCGAGGTACTTTGATGGAACATTAAACAATCTCCATCAACTGGTCTCGGGTATTCTCTAGTACTATCATTCCATTTAGATGCAGTTTCACTATCGACAGAATTAGATTCTTCATATTCAATATGCCACCAGTAATCATCCGGATTATCTTTGACTAAAATTTCATAACCCGTTTTTCCAACAAATTTTTTGCTGAAAGAAATTGTTTCTCCTTTTATTCGTATTATCTTGCAGTTTTCAACTTCACTATTGTTTTCATCGACAATAAATACATCATACCCTTTTTTTAAAAGGCCTTTATTAAGGACATCATGTTTATTGGATTTTCCACTGCTATTATTTTTAATTTTTGGAAGAATTACTGGTTTTTGTATTAAATAAGACTTAGCATCATGTCTACAATGAGAACCGCTGCCTCCATGTCCCTGATATTGTAGTGGATGATTTTTCAGTGAAACTGGTTTTGTTTGAGCCCCTAATTCGGGTGTTTGAAAGCACCCATGTCCAAATTCATGTGCAATGGTATTATTTAAAGAAGTTTCAGCATTTCCATATTGAGGAAGCTCGGCGAGAACCTGTGCTTCACCAAAATATTCACCGGCAAACATTTCAGCAGTTTGATAATACTCTATTTCAAATTGAATAGGTTTCATTTGATTTGGCTCGAAGGGTGGAGGATCCTTACTTTTTGAAAGGTCTATTTTTATTGATAATGTTGATTCCCGCTTGGGATCAATATCTATAGCTTCTCCTCCAAAATTTCCTGAAACTTCAATTTCCTTTTTATCATTATCAAGATAACTTCCTTTCCAATTTCCTTTGAGTAAATCATGTTTGGAGTTTAGTCCAGGCTTACATATGATATTACCTTTAATTCCAACAGGTAAATCAATCATCTGGCCATTTTTTGTGATTTTACCGCTTGTGGAAATCAATTTCTTTTGACCATTGTCATCTTCTATCCCAAAGCCTGGATCGCATTGGTAGTCACAAACAATAATATTTGCTTTTAATTTAGGTTCCTTTGGCTTAGCTTTAATAAAGAAAGGTAAATTTGTAAATATGTCCTTTGTATCTCCACCAATAACCACAACTTCCCCATCCCCACCATTTACTTCAAACATATATTTTGGATAAAATATCCTTTTACGATTTTCGGCTGACACTATATCATCTTTCTTATAGGCCTTTTCAGGTAACATAATTAATTGAATAAAAACATTTTCAAATGCTTTTTCTGCCTTTTTGAGTTGGCCAACCATTCGTTTTTCCCAATACGTTAATTGATACCAAAACTTTCTCCATACAATGTAGTTCTTGGTGGTTTTTGGCTTATTAGGATCGTCACTTGTAGGGATTTCCTGATGAAGTTTAGCAGAGATGGTAAATTCATCACCGCCGTATTGTGATAAATAAAATACTACCGGGCGTGTCCAGCCTTTCTCATCGGTATATGCTTCAATTGTTTGTTGTCCATTGGGACTTCCAAAGCCTTCCTTTTCCTCTCCTATCAAATTCTTGTCATTCCAAATATCCTGATTATCCTTGTTGGGACCATCTACTTTGTTATAACTAAATTCCACTCTTAGGTTTTTTGGTACAGCATCTTTAGCCCCAACACTTTTTACTCTTGCTGAGAAATAAATATATCTTCCCTCTTCAGGATTATCATCATTCTTTTTTAGGTTTATATATTGAAGGAATTTATTATCTTTTGTTGTTCTTGAAACTGAATCTGGTTTTTCATTTGTTTCATCGGCTGCTCCCTTAACCCATTTATCCATTTTAGAGTTAATAAACTCTACCAATTCAACCAGTGAAAATTTTTCTTCCGGTTCCTTTTGCTGGTTTTCAGGCTCTGAGTTCATACATTTTTGTGTTGCATCAACTGCCTTACCATCATCATTTGGTTTTTTGGGTTTTTTGCTTCTACTCATATGAATCTTCATTTTTGAAATTTGTCAGCACCCGATCAAGCCATATCAATGATTTATTTTCGAGCCGGTTAGCACAATGTTCAGGATCGGTATTTTTTTCATCATGTAAAGTTTCATTAATCCAGGGATACAATGGATCATCAGTACATCCATGACCAAAAGTAAATTTTAAAAGGCAAATCAGAAGCCAGCTACGGCCAGAATTAAGGCCATGTGCTTTTGCTGTTTCAATTCCATCGTTAAATAATTTAAGGAGAGCATCAGCACCAACATATTCAAATTTCTCAGGATAAATAAATTGAATAACCTGAATTGTATTTGTGATGAAATCATCTTGTGGAAATACGGGCGGCTCTTTAGAAATCTCCTTAATACGTTCATATGCACGTATTGTAATGTTATCATCAGGTCCATTCACCATCTCCTGATAGTCAAGAATTTTTTCATATAATTCTTCTGCAACAGGTATTTGTGTATAATCTTTATTGTTCTTAATAATTTCTCTTATCCAAGGATATTGCGGATCAGAATAGAAGTCGCTGCCAAACAACAGTATCATTTCGATAAAAAGCCGAACAGGTCCACGTTGTGTAAAATCATGCATATTTGCTCTTTGAATGGCTTTGTGTATTGCAATACTGAGTTGATCGTCATTTAATGTAGCGCAAAGTTCAGGGGAAAACTCTTTACAATGCTGGATCATTTCTTTTATATATGAAGCAAAAGCATTTTCATTAAAAACCTGTTCTTGTTCCTTTCTAATAATAAACATTTCAATGTTTCCTGATTCTGTAAAAGGTAAACTATAAAAAATGTGCTTTCAATTGTATGAAAAGTATGTCAATATTTTACTTTTGAGGGACTTATATTGATACATCTTTGTTCCTACGACCTTATACCAACATCCTACACTGTTTGATACTTGACACTACCCTTTTTCCATTATCCATTACAACAGTTATTGAATACAACCTGTAGTCGTTGGTTATAAGCCCGTAACAGCCTTTAAGTGCCTTGCCTTTAGTTTCGATGAATTCAGAGGGTTTGAAAGCGAATACGTTCGTTGATTTTCGCTTGATTTTATACCACTCATCCTTGCAATCCTGCCCCAATCCAGTGGATATATGGCAAACCCTGTTTATCCCTTTGTAATTGAATGCAGCCATAATACATCCTGAGAAATTGTAGCTGAATACATCCTGGAAGTCGCTGGCAGCCCAGTTTATTCCATTCTTTACAAAAGGGATATACTTTGCCCCATTGTAGTTTTCGATTCCAATTTGACAAAGTTCCCCATTACCTTGACCAAACGCTTCGCTAATTGGCAGGTTTATTGGCGAGCCTTCTGTAATAGTAATATTTCCCACCTTTATTTTAACAGGTTTTTTTCCTGCTTTTCCTTTATCTTTCTTCTTCCCAAAAAGAGTATTCCAAATAG
>CAYLZH010000162.1:0-11790 GCA_964388245.1 uncultured Bacteroidales bacterium | reverse complement strand
CGGGCTTCGACGATTTGAGAGAAGCGATAGTTGAAAAACTCAAAACTGAAAATAATTTAGATTATACTAAAGACCAGATAGTGGTCTCGAATGGGGCAAAGCAATCGCTGGCAAACATACTTTTATGTGTAGTTGATGAAGGCGATGAAGTAATTATTCCTGCTCCATACTGGGTAAGTTATAAAGAGTTGGTGAAGCTTGCAGGAGGAATCCCGGTTGTTATCGATTCCTGTATAGATAATGATTTTAAAGCAACACCCCGACAGGTTGCTGAAGCAATCAATGATAAAACCAAAGTGTTTCTATTCAATTCACCATCTAATCCAACAGGGAGTATTTACTCGCGCGAAGAACTTGAAGCACTGGCAAAAGTATTTGCAAAACATAAGGATATATTGATTATTTCTGATGAGATTTATGAATATATCAATTTTTCAGGACAACATACGAGTATTGCACAGTTTCCTGAAGTTAAAGACCAGGTGGCAGTAATCAATGGTGTTTCAAAAGGATATGCAATGACCGGATGGCGTATTGGTTACCTGGCAGGTCCGGTATGGCTGGCTAAGGCGACTAATAAATTGCAGGGTCAAATGACATCTGGAGCAGGTTCAATATCTCAAAAAGCGGCAGTTGCTGCAATCAGTTCGAATGATGATTCGGTTGAAAAGATGAAACTGGCATTCGTAAAAAGACGGAACCTGGTGATGCAATTGTTGGATTCTATTCCAGGAATAGTGAGAAACGAACCACATGGTGCCTTTTATATATTCCCGAATATCAGTGAATTTTTTGGCAAATCGAATGGCGAATATATAATCAATAATGATACTGATCTTGCAATGTATCTTCTTGAGAAAGCCCATATAGCAGTTGTTCCGGGAATTGCTTTTGGAAATGGAAACTGTATCCGGATTTCCTATGCTGCATCTGATGAGGAATTAATAGAAGCAATGGCTCGAATGAAAAAGGCCCTGTTGGATCTGAAATAACATTTACAGAAGAAAGGTTCAAACCGAAGAATTCACAACAGAATTTAAATACTTAGCATATCGGATTGATAATTTGATATTTTAATATTTGAACCATTTGTAGGTGATTAAGTATATTAGACACTGGTATTTAATTCATTTATCAATTCTTCAACTAAATCTCGGTATCCTTCACGTAATTTAAAATTGTCCTTTGTCCAATGATTATCAGGATATCCATAGGAAACTATTTGTCGTAAAAAATCTTTTTTCGCATGACCAAGTTGATTTGAAATCAAAGCAATGAAATACCCTGCTTGACTTTCGTCCGGTGCTTCACCAGTTTTAACAAATTCTTTTTTAAGTTGATTTCTAGTAATTTGTTTTTTATGCAAGAGTGCTGGTAATAAAACATTCTTTATCCGATTTGATGAATAATTTGCCCTTTTAAAATACCCTTTTAAAAGTTCTTTCAATTTCTCTAATTCATATTCTCCTGGTTCATTAGACATCTCGATTTTAAATTTCTTTTTACTTGTTTTTTCTTTTGCAATTTCTTCTGGAATTGTTACAGTTCTTGATAGCAATTCAGTTCCATTTGAAGTTTTAACATAATTCAAAACAATTGCGTTTACGCTCATATCGAAATTATTTGAAAGCCATTCAATCATTCTACTTAATTGTTCTTCAATCGAAAATCCAACTAATAACAGTCTCTGTGTTTGATTAATTGTTAAATCGTCAATTTCAATATTCTCAAAATTTTCAGAAATATGGTCTTCTAAATTATTTCCTGTGTATGAAATGCAAACTTCACTTAACTTATCAATATCCCAAGTTGATAAATCTGAAGCATAGTCAATAGCTTGCGCCAAAACCAGTCTTGCCAATTTGTCTCTTTTTAACTCAACTACAACTGTATTCCCGTTATTATCTATTGCCAAAAAATCTAATGGTCCTGATTTTGTATAAACTTGTTCGCCAATAATTAAGATATCTGAACCAAGTATTTCTGGTTTTGTTCTAATCCATTTTTCTAAATGCTCAGTTTCTTTTCGATCATTATCCACAAGAGTTGTTTGTATCGGATTTAGTTCTCCGTTAATAATTTCCCAGGTTTTTATTTCTGTTGCCATATTATATCGTTTATTGGATGTTTTATTCCGATTGTGCCAAAAAACATGAATATAGTAGATTAGGCTATTGACAATGCAACCGGTAATACTTTCCCATTAAAGAATTTATCCCCGTTCAATGCAAAATCAGCAATGTATGCGGCCATCTCAGCGGCTTGCAATGGTGCCTGATACCCTGGAAAAGCTTCCTCAAGCATTTCGGTCTGAGCAGATCCCAATGCAAGGCAATTGAACGAGATATTGTCGTTGGTAAACTCGGTGGCCAGGCATTCTGTTAGAGTAGACAGGGCGGCTTTACTTGCACTATAATAAGCCAGTCCGGGATATTTTGCACTACCTTGAAATCCACCCATGCTGCCAATATTTACAACATGTGAATTTTTCCCCTGTTTTAATAGCGGCAGCAATAGCCGGATTAAAAAGGCAGGTGCAAAGAAGTTAACTCTGAAAGTTTTTTCAGATAATTCACAACCGACTTCATCGAACCGGCAGTTGCCAAGAAAACCGGCATTATTTACCAGTATGTCAATGTGTGGGAATAATTTTTCAACCTTGTTGAACAATTCTTCTTTTTTTGAGCCAATCTCTTCAAGATCGAATGACATAGGAAAAATATTGTTGAATTCTGATTCATCCTGAAGGGAATTTAATAAATCGCTATTTCTGGCAATAGCAATAATTCTATTCTCTTTTTCAGAGGCAAGAATCTTTGTGGTTTCCCGGCCCAATCCCTTGCTGGCACCTGTAACAATTATGTTCATGAGTAATGAAAGTTTCTGTAAACTTGGTGTTTCCTGCTTTCAAATATGACTTGCAGAATATCAGTATAAATATGTTTATAAAATTGGAATAAAAAAAACCTTCTGCAGAAATTACAGAAGGTTTTCGGGTTTATGTTATCAAGCGTATGATTGATTTATTATTGCTTGAGAATGTATTTATTTTTTGAAATGAAAGTCCTGTCGAAAAGGCCACTGCTTCCGCTAACTTTTGCATATTTGTTTTCGCTTGATACCACAACATATCCATGTGGCGCACCTGAAGGATATGCATCAAGTGTTACGGTTTCCAGGTTTTCACCTTCGATAACTATAGTATGGGTGGGTGCACTCATACTTAAGTCGAAATCATCGACAAATTGGTTTCCTCCTAATCGTGCCAACGATGCGAGGTAATTCATAGAACTAATCGAATCACCGACTATTCCATCATAGTGCCATAGTCCTTCTTCATTGGTCATAACGAATGAACTATCGCCGGGATAAGTGAAAGTTACGCGTGACCAGGTTAAATGGTCACCATTAATTAGTGTACGATCGCGGAAACTTTCAGGTGTACGATCAAAAGTCATACTCAGATATCCCTCCACCGCATATACTTCATCCTCTCCGGCTATTCTTACATAGCTGGCCGATTTCCGGCTTTGTTGGTTATAATCGAATTTTCCAAAAATAAGATGTGTTTCTTCGCCTTCATTATCAGTTATTTTTACCTCGATTCCCAATGAATCAGTAACCTCATATTTCTCCCATTTTTCGTCTGATGTGGAGGCCAGCCTTGATGGTTTCAATCCATGGATGTCACGCAAGATAGATTTCATAGTGTTTTCGTCTGTTCCTACTTTCACATCCTCAAATGCCACCATCCACTCATCTCCTTCTTTTAGGAATTTAATTTCTTCCTTGTTGTATGATTTTGGATATATAGCTATTGTGGAAATTGTGGAAGTATCAGCTTCTACAAGGTCGGCCAGTAATGTACGGTCTCCCTTTTTCTTCTCCATAAAATAGTTTATTCCCAATATAACTACAAGTATAGCAAGTATGATTATTAGTGTTTTCGACTTCATTTTATTCTTTTTAAGTGTCAGAAATTAATATTGATAAAGGTTCAAATTAGTTATCATTCATCAATAATAAATAATAGATTATACATATCCTTTTTCCATCCTTTTTACCCTTGTAATACGATTTCGCTGCATTCTTACAATTCCGTAGATAATTATCAAAAGGATTGGTAACAAGAAGTTTAACCATTTCAGTAATGCTTTTGTGCCATCTTCTATCTCATCTAACGGACGGGCAGTTATTCCTTTGGTACGTAATTCGATCAATCCTGTGTCGTCGCTTAGCCAATCGATAGAGTTTACATACAAGCTGATATTATCAGGTTGATGTTGCTGTGCCGTCTGACCTTCACCATTCACTGCAAAATCACCATCTGCAACCAGCACAATTGTCGATTCCATGTTACCTTCTATTTTTCCCTGTAGGATACCGGCAACTGTTAAATTTGAAAGAGGAAAATCCTTTTCGGCCCAACGACGGCTTACATCAAAATATGTTGGACATGGCTGAGTACCTGATTTCTTTGATGTTTTTGCCAATGGTGTAAAAGTTAATGATGAATCGCCGGTGAAACTTAAACTACTTGCAAAGGGCAGCATAACCATTTCGAGCCCTTTGGTAATGGGGTGTTCGGTGAATGTATTGATGATAGGTAAAAAGTGAAATGGAACCGGGCGGTTCATAACAAAAAATCCTTGCTGCTGCCTGACAGTAACATTGGCACATTTTTGATCCACCACAAAATTGCTTTCAACAGTAAGGCCTTTTTCTGCAAGCCAGGTTTCAAGACCGGTTGTAACTTCTGTTCCCTGAGCTGTTTGAAGGTCTCCATTAACGCGGTTTAATCCAACAAATAGTTTTCCTCCCCGCGAAAGAAATTCATCGAGTTGGCTTAGGTGGCTATACGGAAACGAGTCCTTTGGTGCAACAATAGCAACGGTGGTAAATTTTCCAAGATTTTTAGCCGTATCACTCAGTTCAACTGGTTCTACCTGGTAGAGAATATTTAGCTCCTGCATGGCTTGTTGCATTTCTGACAATGCAGGTTCGCCATGTCCTTGTAGATATCCAATAATCGGCTTGTCGGTTACAGCAAGCTTTTTAATGCTTGTTGACAAGGCATATTCCATAGCCGATCCTTCCTGCATAAACGGAATTACATCGGTTTGGTCGCCAAGTGAGATAACAGCACCCATATATGCTTTTTGTTGCTTCATCTGGTCTTTTTCGCGAACAGAAATGATAACCGGCTGGATTCCGTTTTGCATGGCTTCCTGTTCGGTTTCCGCATCAACACTGGGATCGATAAACTCATACACAACATTACCGTGCGAAAGGTTTCCGAATTCAATTAACATTTCTTTAAAATCGCGCCTTACCTTTAATATATTGGGTGGCAATCCTTCCTCGGTAAAATAGGCTTTCACAGTGATTGGCTCATCCAAATCGTCGAGGATATTTTCAGTTGCGTTACTCAGCGTAAATCGTTTGTCTTCAGTTAGGTCGAATCTTGCAAAGAAACGGTCCGACAGGATATTAACTATAACAATAATAGCAATAACCAGAAGTATATAACTTAAAATTGATTTCCTTTTTTCCATTATTCCTGATTTTTAATGTTTAAAGAAACTTAAACTATGATGAGTGTTTTTTAGATAAGATGCCCTCGGTAGCAACCAGGCTTATTACAATCATCGAAAAAAAGTAGATAAGGTCTTTCGTATCAATAACACCTCTCGATATTGAATCGAAGTGAGTTTGTGTGCTAAGGTAGTTAAAAATTTCACCGAAAATTCCGCTAATTCCCATGGCTAACATTCCGAATACCCAGTGAAAGAAAATACCGATAAACAGTGCAAGGAGGAAACCAACAATCTGATTATTAGAAATGCTGCTGGCAAAAATCCCAATTCCAATGTAGGTTGCGCTCATTAGCAATAAACCAATATATCCGGATATTATCGATCCATGGTCGATGGGCCCCAGGTTTGCAACCGTAATGTAATAAGGAATGGTAAAGGCAAGTGCAATAGCAATCAGAATAAATGTTGACAGAAATTTGCCAACCACAACCTGCCTGTCCTGAACTGGTTTGGTTAGCAACAGTTCGATAGTTCCTGAACGGTTTTCTTCGGCCAATTGCCCCATTGTTAGTGCTGGTATAAAGAAGAATAATGTCCAGTATGATATTCCAAAGAATACCTGAAGACTTGCCTCATTTCTAAAAAATACATCTGCGAGGTAAAGCCAGGTAAACATTCCTGTAAAGCCCAGGAATGCAATAAGCATAACATAGGCCATCAGTGAATCGAAAAAAGAATTTAGTTCGCGCTTACAAATTATCCAAATTTGTGTCATGGCAATATTTTGTTTTAAGGTTTTACAAAAAATTAATTCATTGTTAGTTCATGGAAAATGTCTTCCAGTTTTGTAATATGCGGAGTAAGTTCTGTAAGTGTCCAGTTGTTTTCAACACACAACCTGAATATTGCTTTTCTAGAGGAAAGTTCAGGTCTGCTCTGTACTTCATAGCTTACTTCGGTTCCATCAACCGGGTCGGCAAGATCGACTGTGTCGAGTGCCTGAAGCGCAGGAATTACTTCATTTTTATCAGCATCCTCAATAGATATCCGAAGAAGTTCTTTGCCTTGGGCATGTTTACGAAGATCTTCGGCTGTACCATCTGCAACTATTTTTCCTTTGCTGATAATAAGTATCCTGTCGCAGGTTGCTTCTACTTCTGCAAGAATGTGTGAACTAAGGATTACGGTTTTTTCGCGCCCGATTTTTTTTATCAGTTCCCTGATCTCGACAATCTGGTTTGGATCTAATCCTGTTGTAGGCTCATCAAGAATTAAAACTTCGGGATCATGAATTAGTGCTTGAGCAAGTCCTACCCGTTGTCTGTAACCTTTCGACAATTCACCTATTTTCTTGTGCTTTTCACCTTCAAGACCACATACATTTACCATTTCAAGAATCCTTTCGCGAACGCGCGATTTATTAATTCCCTGCAAATCAGCTACAAATTTAAGATAATCAATAACAGTCATTTCAGGATAAAGCGGATTGTGTTCGGGTAAATATCCAATTACTTTTTTTACATCCTGAGGTTTTTGAAACACCGAATATTCACCTACATGAATTTCGCCTGCATCAGGTACCAGGTAAGATGTAATAGCTTTCATTGTAGTGGTTTTACCGGCGCCGTTTGGTCCAAGAAAACCAAGGACTTCGCCGGTTTTTACTTTGAATGAAATATCATCTACGGCTCTCTGAACACCGTATTTTTTCGTTAATCTTTCAATAACAATATCCATATTTCAAAGGGTTTTTGTTTGTTGATGTGCAAAAAAAATAAAAATCTATGTCCTGTAACAGATTCAAAATCAAGATTAACTTTTTTTAACAACAAGAACAGCAAGGGATATTGTTTTGACGATTATCGATTGTACTATCGAAAGTGAATCCCAAATGATCATTTTTTTGCAGAGAAGAAATTAATTGTTTTCCGTAGCCATTCAAAATACAAGGCCAGATAAAGAAAAATTATCATGAGCCATATAACCAGCAAGTTAAAATTTGTTGTATTCAGGTTAAGTTTACTTATCGTCTTTTCTGATGATAAAAAATGCGCCCGTCCGTTTTTATAATCGGCATTTTTATAAACAGGTGCAATTTTTTGCATAAGGCCATTGCTTGTTTCACGAAAATAATCGCTTGCTTTAGTATTCAACAATAGTGTTTCGAGTGCTTTGTTATGATGATGCAATTTTAGCTGGTATAAATAATCTTTCCCATTTAATTTATTGATATGTGTAATCAGCTTATCTTTAATTCTGCGAAGCCTTTTTGAATTTTTGCTGTGCCGGTTTTTTACATCATCAAGATATTTTTTAGCCTCCCTGTAATTGCCAGGATTGAGTTTTTTTGTATTGAGCAGATTTATATCGAACGGCATTTTAATTGAATCACCGGTGCTCAATTCTGACAATTCGTTACGGATTATCTTCTGTTTTGATTCGATATCATGCTCCGGTTTATTTATTTTTTGCCAGCCAAACACAAGATCTAAACGTCCGGTAAGTTCTGTAGTAAGTATCTCAGCTATATAGCGCGATTGCGTAATGTCTTTTTCAAGGTCAAAAAAGAGTGCCTGGTACTTGTTATTACAAAATTGTTCAACAAGCAGGGCTTCGTATGCCCATCGCGAAACCATCAGGTCGGCTACAACCGGAACTGCATCTTTATCATAACTTTTGCTTCGCAGATCATCGAATTTAACCACAACTCCACAAAGCAAAATTTGTGGGATCAGCAATATCGGAATCAGAATATAAATGGTAACAACAGAATTGAAAGCCGAAGAAATATTGAGTCCCAGCATATTTGAAAAAACTGTGGTCGCAAATAATATCATCCAAAAAGGAAATAACATTCCGTGAATCTCCAAAATTGAGTTACCTATAATTATATAGGTCAAAGATTGAAAAGCAGATAGGAAAATCAGAAATAGGATTTTTGAGTTGAGATAACTAAACCGGCTCAGGTTGAGAAACGATTCGCGTTGCAAAACTTTCCTGTCGTTAATTATTTCCTCTGCGCTAACAGTCATGCCCATAAAGAGCATTACTATAACCGACATAAATAAATATGATATCAGGCTTTTGTTTTCGAAGAAAATATAATCGCTGTGTTCTGAATATTTTGTTAAAATAGCAACCAAAACGGCAAGTAATGGTGCTTCAAAAAGGTTTATGATTTTGTACTGATTGTTGGCAAGTTTTGTGCGCAGGTTCCTCCTGAAAAATATGACAAACTGCTTTACTAATTGTGGTTTGTTAAATTCTGAATCTGGAATTTTTGCATTGCTGATTGCTTCATCATCTGCCTGGTCATCAATTTTAGAATTAAATTCATTGTACCAGAATTCGGGTGAGAATTTTCGCTCTTTGGTGAAATTTCCTGAGCTGTCAATCTTTTTGGTTTCCAGAATTTCCAAAACCTGATCAGGATTAACATTGCCGCATATGGCACATTCGCAATGTCCGGCATTTATATGATGAACTTTGCTTTTAAAATATATAATGGAATCGAGCGGATTTCCTGTGTAGACGGGCTTACCTCCTTTGTCTAATATCCATAGCTTATCGAAAAGCTTAAATACTGCTGATGAAGGTTGGTGGATATTAACAAATATGAGTTTTCCCAGGCGTGTTTGTTGTTTCAGCAATAACATCACTTTTTCTGAATCAGTCGATGCTAACCCTGATGTGGGCTCATCAATAAACAATATGGCAGGCTCCCTGATTAATTCAAGAGCAATATTCAGCCTTTTTCGCTGACCACCGCTCACAACTTTATTCAAAGGACTGCCTACTTTCAGGTCCTTAATTGAAAAGAGTTCTAAATCAATTAAGATTATATTAATTCGATAATTTATTTCCTCATTGCTGATTTTATCGAAACACAGGTGTGCATTAAAATATAAATTCTCCCAAACCGTAAGGTCTTCAAACAGCAAGTCATCCTGTGGGACAAAACCAATAATTCCTTCAGATGTGTTCTTAATTTCGGTTAGGTTTTGATTATTGATCTTGATTTCACCCTTATGTAACGGAATGTTGCCATTCAGTAAATTTAACAATGTTGATTTTCCAACACCGCTTCCACCCATTATAGCAATTAATTGTCCCGATTGCTCGGAAAACGAAAAAGGATGTATACCATTCGTACTGTTTTTAAACTTGAATTCGATGTTTTTACCCGAATATCGAAATGGACTACTGCTTTCTTTTTGCAAAAAACGACTGGTGATATCGCTATAATAGATGGGCGAAATTTTAAAACTCCGCAAAATTCCACCTTCTTTGAAAGAGTAGAACCTGTTTGGAACAATTGGATTTCCTTCCAAGGTAATATCGTCTGTTCCTTTATATCGAAAGATTAAATGATCAAGTAGCCCCGATCGAAGAAAAACAATCTCCCCATTTAAATTTTTATTGTGAATATGTCCGAATTCCTGATCCTGATACTCTTTAATGTTGTCGATTAAAAGAAATTCTGGTGAGAACAGATTTCTATTCGAGGAGTGAAATGTAAATGTTTTAAGGTTTTGTAGTTTTTCCTGATCGATCCCGAATATTTCCGCAACAGTCAAGAATAACCGATCAGCTTTTTCAATATTTCCACTTTCAGCTAATTCGAGAAAACGTAGAAAAACAATCACCTGTTCTGTTTTATGCAGTCGCGACCGGAGATTTTTACAAATAGTAACCGCCTGTTTGTTATAATCGATGGAAGTTTGCTGGTTCGAACCAACATTGTAAAAATCCAGTAATTCAACGAATAAGGCAATATATTCCTCACTTGCTGAAATTCCAAGATGGACCTCGATATATAGACTGAAATTTTTTACTGCATCGCTCTTGTCTGATTCAGTTATCGCTGAAAAAACAGCAAACAGGTTTATCAGGCCATTTAATGTTATTTCATTCATTCGAATAACTTAATAACTAACAAGATGTGAGCGAAGGTCGGGCTACATTTCGATCAGGCAAATGAGTCAGGAAAAAAAGAAATTTATTTATGGCTATATAATCTTATCTCTGATCTTCTTAATCAATGAAACTATGGTTTCTAATTCACCGGCACCTATGTCAGGATGTTCTTCATAAAATTTCACCAGCGGGATCATTTCTTCATAGATCGGCTTTACACTTTCATCGCCTGATAATAATTCCATCATTGTAAATAAGCTCTTTATCCTGTCATCCTGGCCGGAAAGAATCGTTATTAACTGTGCATTATCATCAGAAAGCTGAGCCAGTTGACTTAAAATGTAAAGTGCTTCGATATTTGATCCGATAAATGAAATTCCATAAATTCCCGGATGGTCGCCTGTCAAAAACTGTTGGTGATAATAATTCATGCTCTCTATCACGAGTTTATCAAGTGAATCTTTATTTCCACTATTAGCGCTTATTCGTTGCGAGAAGTTTTTAGACAGGCTAAATTGTTCGGTAAGACCTAACTTATCAATTAGCTGTTGTTCCAGCGATGCCTTTTGAACTACAATGTCGGAACGGTTAAAAACGTGGGCATAATACAAATCGACACTATACATGCCCAATCCAAGGCTTTGCTGGGTTGTGGTCATGTATTTATCGATGTTTTCAACCGGCAGGGTTAAATCATCGATATAAGAAGCACCTGCGTTGTTGAACATGTCAACAACTTGTTTCGTCTCAGCCGTTTGTTGAATTGTTTCAACTATCTGATCTTTTATTTTTGTAACATCAAATACTTCGACCTCAATACTTGCTTCTTTATTTTCTGTTGAAGCATCTTTCGTTTCCTTTGTTTGGGTTGAATTGTTACACGAAAATGATATTAACAGGACAAGTAACAGGATTAATGCTGGTTTCTCTTTTCTAATATTCATACTTCAATTATTTAATTAAATCTAAGCGACCGGTATTAATTCATTGAAAACTAAGCCTCAAGTTGACCGGTCTTTTTTTTGTAAATATAAATAAAAATCGAAAAGCTAAAACCTGAAATAATTCATAAATCCTGAATATTTAAAGGAAAAACTATTTTTACAGTTTTCATTAAGAGATTCCTCGACATGAGTAATATACTTGTTATTAATAGTGCCGAAGCTGATATTCAGGAATATTGTTTGAGAATTCAGGAAATACTTTCAAAATTAGATGTACCATTTCAGACAATTAATTATAGTGATACTAACAATGTCAATGTTTATGACTATTCCGGAATTATTATTTCCGGTTCACCACAGGGAGATGATATTGTAGAGCATCATCAGCCCTT
>CAYLZH010000161.1:0-11845 GCA_964388245.1 uncultured Bacteroidales bacterium | reverse complement strand
GTTAACTTCCTTTTCAGCAACTTCACCTTTTGTTGAAAGTTTTAGAATTGAACTTTCCCTGTTAATCGGTTCTATTTCAAGTTTGCCCCTGTATTTATTCGTTAGAGCAACTGTATTGTTTATAATAAAATAATATTTCTCATCCTTGATATTATTAAAATCGAAACTTTCTTTATCACGATATTCTATACTTATGGCAAAATGTTCATTTTCTATTTGTTCACCAATAAAAACATCCTTGTTATATTGAAAAATCTTATCTGCCTCCAACAAAACATCTTCAATTTCAACCTTCACTTTATTATCAGAAATGAAGCTAATGTTGATTGGTTGGCCGTAAATCTTTTCATGGGCAGTATCAATCTTTACAACAAAAGGTGAATTTTGGTAGATTTCTTCTGATTTAATTCCTCCCATTTTATGATATGCTACCATGAAATCAAGCTCCTTAATTACTTTTTGAGTTAAGCTGAATGATTGTAGAATACCTATTTCGTTTTCAAGATTTTTTTTGTCAGCAAACAAACTTAGACCTTCAAGTAAGTTCTCGGCTCCGGTTCTTGAATTATCTGCTTCAACCAATAGGGTAGAACTCACACTGTAAATTGGAGTTGTAAATTTATTTACATAATAAGCAATCGAAAAGGCTATGAAAATGAAGATCACAAAAAGATACCAGTTACCAATTACCTTAAAGATATATTTTTTCAGGTCGATGTTTTCTTCCTGATATATATTATCGATATTTGAATTCACTTGTTTCAAACTGTTATGGATTAAATTAAATTAAGTACTAATACAATGGCTGTCAAAGTTGAAGATATGGCCGTTAATATGGTTCCATAATCTGACGCCAATAACCTGACTCCTTTTGATTTTAATGGTTCGATGTAAATTACATCGTTTGGTTTTAAATAATAATATTCTGAACTAAGTAAATCATCATCAGTGAGGTCGATCCTTACAGTTGTTGACGCATCTTTTCCCGGCCTGATCAGTAGTATATTTTTCCGGTTACCATAATCGGTTAAATCGCCTGCTTGGCCTAAAGCATCCAGAATTGAAGTTTGACGTTGATACATGTAATACATTCCTGGGTTATTAACCTCACCGATTAATGTAATTTTAAAATTGGCAAGTTTTACAACGATTGAGACATCTTTAATAAAAACTGATGCTCTTTCCTGCACTAAGTCTTCAACTTGTTCAAGGTTTTTGCCTGCAACAAATACATCGCCCAGAACCGGCATTGAAATAAAACCGGAATCACTAACCATATATCCTTCAAAATACATTGAAGCCTGATCATAACGTACATTGGTTAATCGCTGAGAAGAAGACGAATTAAAAAGGTCTACCAGATCTTTATTCAAACTAAATATTCGGACATATAAAATATCTGAAACCTGAATTTTGTATTCCTCTAAATTAGACGGATTTGTATATTGATTTTTTTCTGCATCTTCTTTTTGCAAATAAACCAACTCCTTATTTTGCCTGCATGATGCAAACAGTATTATAAGGGATGTAAGCAAAAACAAACTTCTCTTCATTTGTTAACTTTTTGAAAATTTGCCCAAAAATAGAAATTTATTTTTCAATTAGCTTTAATTTGCTCCTTCTTTGCTCAGCATTAAACATTATTTGACTACATTTGAAGTACAAATAGGTAATGGACATGATTGATGAATTATTCAAAATTAAGAATCAGATACTTCCACAAAAAGGACGGATCTTAATTGCCGAACCATTTCTTGATGATTATTATTTTAAACGATCAATTGTTTTGCTTACAGAACACAATCAGGATGGATCAATAGGTTTTGTTATTAATAATCCTGTAGAGGTTAACCTTGACGAGCTTTTACCTGATTTTCCTGATTTCAATGCGAATGTCTCACTTGGTGGTCCTGTTAGCACTGATAGCATTCAATTTATTCATACTCTTGGAGATTCTATTCAACATTCCATAAAGATTAAACCGGGATTATTTTGGGGAGGAGATTTTGAAAAAATGAAATTACTTATTCAAATTGGTCGGATAAAAAAAGAAGAAATCTTATTCTTTATTGGATATTCGGGATGGTCTCCAAATCAACTGGAAGATGAAATCACCCAAAACTCATGGATAGTAACAGAGCTAAGCACCGAAACTATAATGAGTTATAATAAGAATATATGGAAACACACACTACGTTCGATGGGGAAAAAATACAAAACCTGGGCTAACTTTCCCGATAATCCTACTCTTAATTAGTAAAAGCCCTTTTATTTAACATATCAATCAGATCCTTTGCAAATTGATGATAGTAACGTTTCGATTTATAGGATAATACCCACCTGATACCTGAAATAGCATTTGAAATGAATATTTCATCTGCATCCGCAACATCCTCTATTGTTACAGATCTTTGTGCATATTGTATCCGGTTTTTTTCAGCTATGTCAATAATTATGTGACGCATAATACCCTTAACGCACCCATCTCCAAGCGGAGGAGTTATCAGTTCTCCATTCTTTATTAAAAAAACATTTGAGCTAGTGGCCTCTACAATATTGTTATTGTCATTTACCAGCAGGCAATCATCTAAATTGTACTTTTTTTTAAAAAGACCAGCCATGACATAAATCAATGAATTCCCGGATTTTAGACCAGATAATAAATTTTGTGGTTTCCTGATTTCCTTATAAATATCAATTGCTAAACCATTGGTATTTAGCCTGAAGTTTGGATAGGGCAATATCGATTGTTCAATTATATAATCAAACTGATTAGTTGCCGGAGTATAAAGGCCTCCCGATTGCCTAAAAAGACTAAGTCTGATGCGTGATCCTTTAAAAAACCGGTTCTTTTGTATTAAACGGCCTATTTCATTACGGACAAAATCCCTGGTAAATGATACAGGTAATTCATAATGTAAGATCCTACAGCTTCCAACTAATCGATTAAAATGGTACTCAAAAAACTGGATATCTATTCCATATCCATGCATAGTTTCAAACAGGCTATCACCATATAAAAATGCTCGATTCGAGGATCTAAAAAGCTCTTTTTCACTCTCATAAAAGGAGCCATTGTAGTTTACATATGGTAAATTATCCATTGCTGATTATCTTTTCACAAATTCTCAGGATGCTTTCATTTCTATCAATTTTGAAGCATTTTATTCCAGCTTTCTTGCCTGCAATAATATCCCTGTCGCTGTCACCTATCAGAAACGAATGGTTGAGATCGATATTAAATCGGGAAATTGCCTTTTCAATCATCAGCGAATTAGGTTTTCTGCAGAAACACCTTTCGACATCAGGATGATGAGGACAATAATATATCTCATCGATTGAAACAGAATACCTTAAAAATTCGCCGACCATATATTGATGAACCTTGTCTGTATCTTCCTTCTGATAAATTCCTTTTGATATTCCACTTTGATTTGAAATAATTATCAAAGTAAAATCATTTTCATGCAGAAGTCGCAATGAACTTACAACATCCTGGTTAAAAGAAAAATCAACAATCCTGTGTATATAGTAATGATCCTGATTATTATTAATTACACCATCACGATCGATAAATACTGCTTTCTTCATGCTTAGCCAAGTAATTGATCCAAAAATATTCGAACCATATCAATATCAATTAAAACAGGAAAAACAAAGCCATAGACAGCACCCACAAAATGAGCATCATGATTAATATAGCTGTCGCCTCTTTTGCCCATGTAATAGGAATAAGCCAAATAAATAAGACCCAGGACAATGCCCGGCAGCCCAATTATTCCATAAAAATAGATTTTACGCCAGGGATCGAAAAAAATGCTGATAAAAACAACAGCCGATACTGCACCTGATGCACCCACAGAATTGTAATTGATATTATCCCTATGTTTTTTTAAAGTTAGTAACGACGAAACAACTATTCCGCCTGCATACAAAAGAATAAAATTCACAACTGGTAATTGCATCCAGTTTGCCTGGTAAAGTTGATGAAAAACATCTTCGACAGCGCTACCAAACATCCACAAAACCAACATATTAATAATCAGATGCAGCCATCCGGCGTGAATTAATCCATGACTTATCAACCTGTACCACTGCTTATTCTGAAGTGTTAAATATGGATTAAATTGAAGTCTGTTGAAAAGGTCCTGCCTGTTGAAAGCCAGGATAGAAATAGCGGCCGTAATAACTATAATTCCAATTGTCATAGGATTTATCTTTGCATTGCAAAATTAAAAAAGAAGAACGGTTTACAGCTATTAATCAAAACTTTATTGAATTAAATATTGCGAGTAGATTAATTTCTTCGTTTTCCCAGTTAAGCTCATTTGCAGCAATTTTCAAATTTCTTTTCCACTCCTGATATTGAGATTTTTGCTGAACCATTAATTGAAGCTTTTTTGCAACATTTTCCGGAACACGATCTGATAACACCAATCCAATTTTATATCGATTGATGATACCTGCTATTTCCGGCAGATCGGATCCTACCACAGGTATTCCGGCATGAATGTAATCGAAAAGCTTGTTTGGGAGGGCAAAGCGGTAATTTAGTCCGCGGTCCTCTTCAATGCTTATTCCAACCGTCGCTTGTTTGGTATAATAGCTCAATTCATTGAACGGAACTCTACCAAAAAACTTTACCCTTCCGGTAACCAGTTCGAGTTTTGCCAATTCCTTCATTTCTTTCAATACATCACCATTACCCACGACCCAAAACTCAAATTCAGTAAGGTATTTCATAGATTTTATTATCAGATCGACACCCCGTCCAATGTTTACTGATCCCTGGTACAAAATTATCTTCTTATCATTTGTAATTGATGATTCTTCTTTACATTTCACCTTATTAGGCACATTGCGCACAACCTGCATTTCAATTCTGTACTTTTTTCTGTAAAAGTCCGCAATCGATTGACTTACAGTATAGGAATGTTTTATCCTGGGCAAAATCATTCTTTCAATCTGAATCCATTTTTTTTGGATATGGGGCCGATTGATTAACTCCGGTACCTGGGTAAATAACTCATGACTGTCGTAAACAAGGGGTTTTCTTTTTATCAGAGAGACTAAATAATTTGCAGGAAGCGTATCAAGATCATTAGCGAGGTATATATTCGCATGGCGAAATAGTAAAAACAGAAATAAACGGATATTAAGTTCAGCATAAAACATTGGCCCTTTGCGAAACAACAAGGTGAGCCGTGTAACCTGATAGCTACGAAATACGGACTGACTTTCAGGTAGTTTTCGCCCCACCACAGCAACTTTATATCCTGCTGATAACAGGCTGGTAGCTACTTTATGAATCCTTTGGTCAGTTACAAGATCATTGCTTACAGAACATATTACTTTTCTGTTTTTTCGAACCATAAAGTCGTAATTATTTTATCCTAATTATTAAATCGACGGATACTCCTATGCATTGTCAATGAGCACCTGAACAATAATTATGGACAAATGTTAATTTTATTATGCAGAATGACAGATTTCTATAACAATTGTTATTTTTGACAAAATTTAATACTTAAATACCAGAAAACAAATACATCAAATGGCAAAAATAGTAACATTATCCGAAGCTGCATCAATTGGTTTACATGGTATGATATTGATTGCACAGGGAGATAAACCAGTGAATGTTCAAAATATCGCAGAATCAACTTCATCATCAAGGCATCATGTGGCCAAAGTAATGCAACGACTTGTAAAAGATGATTTCCTTTATTCTCAGCGAGGTCCAAACGGAGGTTTTACCTTAAAAAAAACACCTACCGACATTAATCTCCTCGATATTTATGAATCGATTGAAGGTAAAATTGAAATTACAAAATGTCCGCTCGATAAACCTATTTGTCCATTTGGTAAATGTATACTGAATAATATCGCACAAAAGCTTACTCTCGAATTCAAGGACTATCTTATTTCGCAAACATTAGATTTATACCTTTAACCTGTTATTCAAGTATTTGCATACTGTGTATAATTCTTAGTCGTTAAAAATAATATCGGGTGTAGTTTCTAAATTTGAATGATTCAATGCCCGGTCGACAACATAAAAATCATATTTTATAGTATCGAATTCTACCATACTCTTAGGATACTCAAATTCGATATAAATATCGGCTTTATAAGCTTTGTGGTTTTCAACCTCAACATATTTAATTCTTGAATCGGGATAGAATATATCATCAATTTCAATGTAATTGTTATTGCTTAATCCATAAATAGTTGAGAAGAAGTTTTTGTCATAAATAGTGTCATATGGATGTAGTGTATCGGAATCCTTTAGTCCAAAATCGCCATCACCATCAATTATGGAAAACTGAAGTTCGACGAACCGGATTGGATTACTCAGGATATCCACAGTATCATATGCCACATGATTTAGATACTGAATTTGAGGTATTTCAGAATATTTTGTGATATCAGAACATGACAGAATCAGGAATACATTGAGGATTCCGATAATCAGATATATTTTCACCTTACAACTCATCAGCTTTATCAAAATGGAAACGAAAAACAATAAGTTTCATTATTCAAATTCAAAATTACTTTTTTCTGAAAAATATCTGCATAGGTACTCCTGAAAAGTTAAAATTTTCGCGCAATTTATTCTCCAGGTAGCGACGGTAAGGATCACGTATATATTGTGGAAGATTTGCAAAAAAAGCAAAGCTTGGTGCAAGTGTGGGAAGTTGTGTTACAAATTTGATTCTGATGTACTTTCCTTTAACTGCCGGAGGATGATAATTTTCGATAGCCTTTAGCATAATCTCATTGAGTGTAGATGTTTGAATCTTAAACTTCCTCCGTTTAAAAACATCTACTGCCGTTTCCAATACTTTGTGTATTCTTTGTTTGTTAATCGCAGATGTAAAAATTATAGGAACATCATTGAATGGAGCCAGTTTATCCTTTATTTTTGCTATAAATCGTTCGACTGTTTTTGAATCCTTTTCAATTAAATCCCACTTATTTATTAGCACCACAACACCTTTCCGGTTTTTAATAATCTGTTGAAAGATATTTAAATCCTGTGCTTCTAATCCTCTTTCAGCATCGATCATCAACAAACAAACATCGCTACTTTCGATTGCCCTAATAGTTCTCATAACCGAGTAAAACTCAAGATCGTCCATTGTTTTACCCTTTTTGCGCAGTCCTGCCGTGTCAACAAGATCAAAATCGAATCCGAACTTCGAATATCTTGTATTGATTGTATCGCGGGTAGTTCCTGCAATTGGTGTTACAATATTTCGTTCGTGGCCAATAAGCGCATTAATAAGTGATGATTTTCCAACATTCGGTCGCCCTACAACTGCAAAATGAGGTATGGTAGATTCTTTTATTTCATCGGGTTTGATAAATTCCTTTACCATGGCATCGAGGAATTCGCCGGTACCAGTACCATTAATTGACGAAACACAAAATATCTCACCTAATCCCAAAGAATAAAACTCCTGCGCATCGAAAATCCTCTCTGAATTATCAACTTTGTTAACTACAAGAAAGATTGTTTTATTGATTCTTCTTAATATTCCGGCAATCGATTGATCAAGATCGGTAATTCCATTTAATACATCAACCAGGAATACAATTATATCAGCTTCCTCGATTGCAATCATTACCTGTTTCCTGATTTCTTCTTCAAATACATCGTCGGAATTAACTACATAACCCCCGGTATCAATAACAGAAAACTCACGACCGTTCCAAAATGACTTTCCATAATGCCGGTCGCGTGTTACACCACTTTGTTCATCAACAATAGCATGTCGCGATTCGGTAAGCCGGTTAAAAAATGTTGATTTGCCAACATTTGGACGCCCAACAATTGCTACAATATTTCCCATCTACACTTTGTATTTCCAATTTTCGATGTGACAAAAATAGACAAATACCCCGGTTATTTTTATTATAATGTTGCAATCACTAATATATTTAGTTCAGTATGAACCTTATAACTGAATCGTACTGATTGGTTTGAAAAAAAAAACATTATTCTTATTATTGTTACCCTCAAATAGTTATGATTATGTCGAGATTTATTTTACTTACATTTATTATTATTGCCTTGTGCGGGCATTCATTTGCAAAGAACAATACTGTCGTACAACAAGATCAGAAAATCAGGGCAATAGGCCCTGATGATCCTTTAAAAATTTCATTCGACATATTTAATCATTCCGAAGAAATAAACAACGGACGTGTAGTTGCTTTTGTCACGGGAGGAATAACTCCCTATACCTACAAATGGTCGAAACAAGATGTGGAGTTAAGCAGCAGTATTGCTGAAAATCTTACTGAAGGAAAGGAATATGAACTTCTCGTCACCGACTCAAAAGGACAGAAAGATTCTGCAACTGTTGAAGTACTTGCCGAATCGGTCGGGGAAAAAATAAATTCAACCTTTGTTCCTATTGTCGATTTTATGGATAAAATTCTCATGTTCGACATGTTTGCCCGGCTTGGCTTTTACGATCCCATTAAAATAGATGAAAACGGAGAAATCCTCTATCATCCAAATGGCGATCCACGCAAAATGAAAATCCCATTTGTTGTTGTCTGGTTGGTTTTAGGTGCTACTTTTTTCACTCTGTTTATGAGATTCATCAACATCCGTGGATTTAAACATGCGATACAACTTGTTGCAGGAAAGTTCGACAACCCTGATCATAAAGGAGAAGTCTCCCATTTTCAGGCATTGGCCACTGCATTATCTGCTACTGTTGGTCTTGGAAATATTGCAGGGGTTGCCATCGCAATCTCCATTGGCGGACCAGGTGCAACCTTTTGGATGATTCTGGCGGGTTTTCTTGGAATGTCATCGAAGTTTGTTGAATGCACCTTGGGCGTGAAATACCGCAGGATTGAAAAAGACGGATCTGTTTCGGGTGGCCCTATGTTTTATTTAAGCGAAGCACTTAAAAAGAAAAGGCTGGGCGGTCTGGGAAAAGTTCTGGCTGCCATATTTGCCGTACTGGTTATTGGTGGATCATTCGGTGGTGGAAATATGTTTCAGGCAAATCAGGCATTTTCACAACTTACTGTAATTTATCCTGCGCTTGAAGGTCAGGGATGGATATTTGGTATTTTACTTGCCATCCTGGTTGGAGCCGTCATAATCGGCGGGATAAAAAGCATTGCGAAAGTAACTGAAAAGATCGTGCCCTTCATGGCAATTATGTATGTTACTGTGGCACTCGTAATAATTTTCATCAATATATCACATACCGGCGAAGCTTTCGGTTTGATAATATCTGGTGCCTTTGCCCCGGCTGCTCTGAAAGGTGGAATAATTGGGGTATTAATAGTAGGTTTTCAACGAGCCGCATTTTCGAACGAAGCCGGTGTTGGTTCTGCCTCAATAGCTCACTCAGCAGTGAAAACCGACGAACCAATAACTGAAGGCATTGTGGCATTACTTGAACCATTTGTCGATACTGTGATAATTTGCACAATGACTGCACTCGTCCTGATTTTCACAGGATTCCACGAGAATCCCACAGGACTTGAAGGAGCACAACTTACATCTGCCGCTTTCGAAAGCGTATTTTCATGGTTTCCCTATTTATTAGTAATTGCAATAATTCTTTTTGCATTTTCAACTATGATTTCCTGGTCGTACTATGGACAAAAAGGCTTCAACTATCTTTTTGGGAACTTGTTTGAGAAAAAATTCGGATCGAAAAAACATATGAGGATAACTTATCAGTTGATTTTCCTGGGATTTATTATTGTTGGAGCTTCATCGCAATTAGGGGCAGTAATCGATTTCTCTGATATGATGATTTTATCAATGGCATTTCCCAATATTCTTGGACTCATTATCCTTGCACCTGAAGTCAAAAAGGATTTAATTTCCTATTTAAACCGTATCAAAAGTGGTGAGATTAAAAAATACAAGTAATAAATCCGGATTTTCAGCTTTCTTATCCGGCTTAATATCATATTAGTTTAATATTGAGATCGAAGGATTTAGTTTAGTTGGTAATATTCTAATTTTGAAGAAGGGATTCGTATGTGGAAAGACTATTTCAGTTTTTCGAAATCAGAACAAAAGGGCATGCTTTTTCTTTTGATTATCATCTTCTTGCTCATCCTGACAAGATGGTACATCAAAAACCATTATACGCCCGATTACGAAAATATATCTTCATTCGAAAATGAAATAATTGCATTTGAAGAATCATTACATGATATAAATCCTAAGACACAAAAAGCAAATAATCACCCCCCTTTACAATCGATATATGATAGCATTCAGCTATTTAACTTTAATCCGAATACCTGTACCGAAATTGAATTCATGAAACTGGGGCTTACCGAAAAACAAGCCGCAACAATAATCAACTTCAGAAACAAAGGTGGACGGTTTTATCGGGCCGATGACCTAAAAAAAATCTATACTATTCCTGCATGGCAATCTGATATTTTATGCCAGCATATTACTATACCCGAACCAAGTATTTCTCAATCTCCAACTGATGAACATTTATCGGAAGTTTCTTTTTTTGATTTCGATCCTAATACGGTAACTAAGGAGGAAATGTCGAATTTGGGTTTCTCAAACCGGGTTGCTACAAATATTCACACTTATCGAAAAAAGGGTGGGCATTTTAAAATTAAATCCGACCTTTTAAAGATTTATGGGTTCGACACCTCTCTATATGTTAAAATAACCGGATTCATTAATCTGCCCGACAGCATTCCTATTGCAGAGCCAATGCTCGATACACTTATTGTTGCTAAAGAAAAAATCCGAATCGGACTTAATTCTGCTGATACTGCGCAGTTAAAGAAATTAGCAGGAATAGGAGATGTTTTCGCTACCCGAATTGTTAAATATCGCGAAAAACTGGGTGGCTTTCATTCTAAAAAGCAGCTTCTTGAAGTATACGGAATGCAAACATCGAGGTACAAAAAATTTGAAGACCAGGTATTCGTAGATAGTCCTGTTTATCAGATCGAAATTAACTTTGCTTCACAGAAAGATTTACAAGCACACCCTTATTTGAACTACGATCAAGCCAGAACGATTATAAAACATCGAAATAAGAATGGGCCCTTCGGATCGATTGAAGAAATTCTCACAGAAGGGCTACTTGATGAAAATAGTTATGAGAAATTGGCGCCGTATATTACTGTTGAAATTAATCAGGAATAATCAGGTTTTTATTAACTTTTCCTATCCCTCTTAAAAGGAAAAGAGGGTTGTTTTTACAACAACCCTCCGAGTTAACTCTCCTTACCCCCACATAATTCTTACACCTTTACCATTATGAAAATTATTTATATCAAAGATAAATATTATCACAATATTGCCAAATTAAATATGATGAACTTTTAAAATTCTTTGATCAATGTCATTGATGTTTACAGTTAATTAATACTGCTTTTTTTTGAACAAGATATAATACTGATGATGGTCATGTTTAAGTAGAATATTACAGATATTTTTGTCCCAACTAAAATTTCATAGATTATGTTTAAAACGAACGAATATTTCGATGGAAAAGTGAAATCCATAGCTTTCGAAGATAACGAGGGGCCCGCAACCATTGGAGTAATGGCAAAAGGTGAATATGTTTTTGGAACCTCAACAGTAGAACATATGACTGTAACTTCAGGTCAATTGACAGTTCAGTTTCCGGATACTGATGAATGGCAAACATTCAGACAATTCGAAACTTTTATTATTGAAAAGGACAAGGAATTTAAAGTTCGAACCGAAGATCAGGCATCATACCTTTGTCTTTACAGATAATTGTCTGTAATTAAAAGTGAGCCCGGTCTAAAAAGCATCTTTATCGCTCAACTCGGCGTTGTCGATAATTTT
>CAYLZH010000160.1:0-11846 GCA_964388245.1 uncultured Bacteroidales bacterium | reverse complement strand
AGAAGATTTTTATATTTCTTATATTTTAGTTAGAAAATGTGTGTTTCTTAAATATTCATATATAGTACTTTTATTAGCTGTTTGTTAACCATGGCTTGCTCTTTGGCAGTGGTGGTGGCTTGCGGTGTGGCATTTTCCACCAGCCGTTTTTGGTCTTTACACATCCGCTTGGAATTTTATAGGTATTTGATGTGGGTTTAAATTCTACAATGCTCCTTATTGGAATCGAAGTTAGGAATGATACCTCGTCGCCGGCCTGACCTTTTAATTCAACGGCTATGTTTTTTTTCCCCGCATCGATATAGATATAAGGTTTTGATCGCGATTTAATAGGAGATGAACCACCAATCGTACTACTGTTGATCTTGATTTTTTCTACGGAATCAAAGCGTATCTTATATTTGAATGTTGATGTATACCCTCCACAAGCTTCGGTGTCGTCAGTCGAAATCCAGAATGAGTCCCTTGTTTTTTGAGCTTTAATTAACCTGCTTAAATCGGCCATGTTTAAAGGGAAAAATACACCGGTCTTTTGTTGGGTTTTAGTTTCCTTGTCGTACTTGGTCATTTCTGTTTTAAGCCTGCCAATTTTGGCATTTACTACTGGTGGCAGGTCCAAATCGTTTTGGTTACCACAAAACATCCGAAGTACATTCATGGCTTGTGGTCCGGTAAGTTTTTGCCAGGCATGAAATCCACCTGCAACGATTAATTCTTCAGGTTTTCTTGAATCGGTTCGGTAAAAAATCATTTTCTATCCTCCAGCTAATTTGTGTGATTTTAATCCAAAATGTTCAGTGATTATTTATGTTGCGATGAATGATCCTGTCCCTAAGTCTATATTCAACAAAAGGAAACAATCAAATCATGTTACATGTATGCAAAATTATCTTATCCTTCTCGATTAACAAATTAATAAAAATCCTCCGAAAAATCCAATTGATTTTGATTGTTTTTGTCAGTGATTTACATAATTCTCGAAGTAATTATTGAATTTTAGCACATTGTTGAAATCAATGAAACTTCTTCTGATTTAATCAAACCATTCATCAGCTTTCTCATAGAACTTGTCCTGAAGCTTGTCAACATAATCCCAGCCGGTTTTTCCTGCGAAACTGCATTCATCATTTTTACATGTAGTGATTCCTCCTTCGAGACCCGGAACCGCCGGCCTTTGGTAAGCTGAACCGGCCATTACCTTACGCCCCTTAAACACATTTGACAGCTTCGATAACAATTGTTGGGCATAGCCAACATTACATCCTCCTAAAACTATGATTGCATCCTTATGCAGGCATTTTTCAATTTCAGTTAATTCTTTGTTATAAAATTTTACCATTGGAGCTGCTATAAAGTCATCTCCGATGTTTTGCCCCTTGCTGTAACCATGACCGACAATATCGAGTTGGATAACAAGTCGCTGATTTCCGCATTTTACTTTTAACTGGTTCACAAGGTCCTGAATACTTTTTACTTTAATTGTAACTGTTGTTAGATTTGCTTTGCTTAAATAATAGGCCATTTTGTTTGTTTTGTCGGCCTCCTGCCCAAACGATATGGCTACTACCCTGATTAATTCCTTGTCCTTAAATTCTAAAAGCTTGTGAAGATTGTTGACGTTTACAAGTCCGTACGAAAAAGGGCTGACTAAGGTTGGATCTGCTGAAACAAAACTTGTCCAATCAAATTTATCGAAATTGAGTCCTGCCATATTTTATGATTTTTACACTTCGAGGATAATATCTTTGTTAATATGAATCCTGTACGGAAAGGCATTATTCGATTTTTGAATCAGTTCGATTAGAAAATCTTTAAATATCTTCTCCAGTTCGTTTCGTGGAGTTTCTTCAAAATATTCCTCATCGATAATTATTATAAGGTCTGTGGTTCGAAACAATCCTGTTTTTGATGATGTGGTCGTTCCTACACCATTTCGAATTTCAAAATTCAAAAGCTTGTTGCCGAGTTTGTATTGAAAAAATGCCCTGATATCTTCTTTTGAGATGATCCTGTCGCGGGTGAGAAGCGAGTGTTTAAAAGCCCTGATTTTGTCCTCGGTATCTAAATTATTTCGACCTGCAACCGACATGGTGGCTAAAAAAATGCTTGCCGGATCAATTTCGCTTCCTTCATAAAGCTGAAGGGGTGTGCCTGAAGCAATCCGGTTGGCAATTTCTCCATTGGTCGACCAAAATTTAATGAACAGGCTAAGCGAGTTAAACTCGCCAAAAAACATAAGGTAGGGGATTTCTTCGTTGATGTAGTTATGTTTGTCGGTGTATTGTTCAAGGTTGGCAAGTACCTGGTTTAGTTCGGTTAATTTTGATGACAGTAACTCCTGGCCAACAAAAGAGAATGCTGCTTTTTCTTCCTGGATCAGGTTTCTGATTTTATTTAAATACACTGATGCAGTTCGCTGGTCGATTCGTTTTACCCCGCTCTTTCGCAATACAGCCTGAATGTCATAGTTTTCATTTTGTTGGTCGCCGGCAATTATTTTCCTTCCCCCGGTATCGGAAACCTCATGAACATCCCAAAAATATTCTTCGGTATAAAGTGGTACTATGTTATTCAGTTTGGAAATGATATGGTGGGATTCGTTTAATCTCCGGTTGATTATTGGAAAACAGTTGGTGCTGCAAATTACTTTCTCAATAATGTCGTAATGAAGAATATCCTTTGATTCAAATTTTAGCCAGAGCAAGTTCTCTTCAATCTTTTCAAGTTGTTTAAGATCAAATACTTCGGAGAATTCGCCTGGATATTTTTCATGCAGCCTGAAATCACCGGTATTTATATTTGTATTGAGGGTTATAAACTTGTTGTTATAATATTCCTTTATTTGAGCCTCGAATCGTTTTGTTTTATTGTTAAGAGTGCTGATTATGTTATTTTCTTCCGAACGATTTTGCAGACCAAGAGAGAATTTCAACACAATGTCATTTAATGAACAATCTGCTTTGTGGAGAAAATAATTGAATGCGTTTTCGAGCGAAACATTGTTGAAATTAAAGAAAATAGCCAGGTCTTCGATATTGTCAATTTCCGGGCTGTATTCAAGTCCAAGCCAGAAAATATTGGCCGGCAGCTTCTTGTCTGAAACCGATTTGCTGAATTGTGCAGGGTTCGGACTATCGGTATACTGGTTAATAAGGTTCCGTGATACAAAATATCGTACTTCAACTTTCTGTATCAGATAATCGGCAAGGGGGCTGAAAAATATCTGTTGTAATTTAGGCTGACTTGAAGAGCCGGCTTGTGTATCGGCTTTTTCAAAATAAAACTGTTTCGATTTATTAACAAACGACGATTTTTCGATGGGCGATGCATGAAGAACGGCATGTGCGGGCAATGCTGTTGTGTATACTTCGGGTGTTATTATTTCAGCAATTTTTTCGAAAATCCTCTCGTTCGAGTCGCTTATTTCATGTGCAATTTGTTCCAACTCATGTGCAACCGAATTAAACAACAACGAAACAATGGGATCAAACGTGTTCAGGCTTTCAGCAATAGGAAAATCCCATTGAATGCTTGCCTCTTTGTGCATTCGGTTTAAGATGTCTTTCTTTTTAAATTTCATAGTCCGATGTACTATATTGTCTTATTCATTACTTTTATTAAATCGAGGAGTATGGACTTATATACATCGAAAACACATTTTGGAAAGGAGAATTGGTCTTGGTTATTACTCCATCTATTTCAATATCGAGCCTGGTTTTTACAGAATTATTAAGATGGGCAATAACTTCCTGTGAAATCAGCAGGTTTATTTTTATTTCCGACAGGCGTTTTTCATATTGCTCAATAACCTGTTTCAGATGCTCCTTTAGTTCTTCTGTATAATTAAGATGATTGGTTCCAAGGCTGAAATCATCTTCCCATATTTTGCAACCAAAATTCATGTCAGAATCCAACTCGCCGAATTTCGTAACTATTATCAATTTAAGGTATTGATTAATAGATTCGTGCAAATTCGATTTTGGCAGATCGTCCTTATTCATTAAGGATGATACCTGAAATGGGATTGTATAATAGCCTGAATTCATTAATCGTAATTTTCCTTGTATTCGGTAAGTTCATCGCTGCATTCTCTTAAATCCCGTCTGCAATCCTTTAATTTTTCCGCTTCTTCTTCTAAGCTTTTATTCAGTTCAATAACTTTATAACAGATACTGTTCAGTTTGGTAACCAATTCGTTTTCCGAGAATTGTTTGCTCACACTTGATATTTTACGTTCAGCTTCATTGATTTTCTTTGGTTCAATATATCCTTCTTCCCCGGTAAAAATGGCCTCAATATCAGCATAAAATTGTTGAAACTCCTGGTTGCTCCCCTGGTTTTTCTTTAGCATTGCATTCTCATGCTTAAGTGCATTTACCTGTTTTGTTGGGAATTTATAATCGAAAAACAGAGCAAGGTTAACGATAAGGATACTTCCCAGAAAAATTCCGATGAACTGGAAGAATGCATTGTTGCGTTCTTTTTTATTTGTTACTTCCATGGTTATTATTGTAAAAATGAAAATTTAGATTTCTTTTCTTCTTTTACTTCACCAACTACCGGCCCGGGCTGTTTTGTAGTGATAAAGTCTAATTTGCTTGTTTTTTCAAAAATTGAATGAACAATCTTCATCAATTCGTTTACCTGTTCGAGGTTCTCGAAAATGTCGATATGCCGGTATTTAAAATTCATGCAGTTGTTGAGTATAGTATCAAAATTTCCTTTCGGGATATCACACCAATCAGTAAAGAAATTTATGATCTCCTCGCGCTCGGAAAATACCACTGTGTCGAGGATTGTCCTGAACGAATGCGCAAATGCTGCGATATGAATAAGTAGTCGGATGGGTGGCTGATTTACCAGTTCCCACCGCAGATGTGCCGAATTCAGTGCAATAAATGGCAGCAAATGGTTGGAAATAATTAACATGGTATCGGCCAGTTTGTTTGTTTTTCTGGTTTGTTTCAGCTTTTGTATTATCTCAACCATAAACTTCTCTATCCTGACAAAGAAGTCATCGACACTTGCATGAAAATCGATTAAATCGATATGGGAGTTTAATGTCATACAAGGGGGCACATAATTTTCAACAATCGATGGCCGGCCATCTACAACACTAAGTTTGCCGATGCTTAAATGATAAGGCCCAAGCTGTTGCCTTGCAATTTCTTCTTCAGGAACAATACTAATTTTATACTGTGGAATCGTATATGGCCTGCGCGGTGGATCTTCATCGGGATTGGCATCGCCAAAAGCAATTCTTGAAAATGGATTTACCGATAGTGTAATGTAATAAATCCCGTCATTAACCTTTTCCAAATCGATGGTGGTCTCAGGATAAGGAATCGGATTTTGTTTGGAGTTGCTTATTATTTCTGATATCTCAATTCTTGCCCCACCCAATGTGAGTGCCCTGCATTCGGTAATTTTTAACCTGAGTATTTTTTGATTATCGAGGTTGTGCCATATTTTTAATGAGTTTTGCCTTCCTGCAAGTGGGGTGAGCAATCCATAATTATGGCCATTTAATTTCGAAGCAATTGAATCTTTTAGTTGATCGGAAAAGGCGTTTTCTAAATCCCTAAAATGATCTTTGCCTATTTTCATGCCATTTATCCAGTTTACCTGGAAATATTTCAATGGTTCATTCATATGAATTATTTTTTAATTATTCGGCTACTAAACGGTTGCAAATAATCTTTTTATTTTCTTTTATTTTATTCTCTTCAATTGTTTGGTTCGGATTAATATAAAGTGTTGTTTCATACCATTTGGGCTCAATGTTAAAATACCATTGGTAGGGCTGGTCGTACTGATCGGCAAAATAAATGGGTTCCTGTGCATTTTTCAGGTTATAATCCTGCAATACAAAATAGAAAAAATCGCCAAATTTCATGGTAGCAGGGGCATTGGCCCTGAGTACTGTCGATTTGTTCTCATTTATACTTTTATTCACTGAAATATTTATCGGTATTACGTTTTGCATTTCATGTGGAGGATCATCCACATCATCATCAACGGGATAGGTCCATGTGTCGTGTACAACAATGGGTTCGGGGATTTTTATTAAAAACACAAAGCTCTTTATCGCCAAAACAGGTACAATAAAAAATATCAGTGAAGGAATAAAATTGACAATAAATGAGTCTTCAATAAAATTAAATCTTTTAAAAACAATTATTTGTAATCCGGAAACAATCAGGGGAACTGTGAGCGATAGTAACATTTCATGGAAATGTAATTCTTTTTGTATCCACGGTAAAAACTTGTAGGTTGAAATAATAAAACCGATTCCAAGCAAAAGGGCAAGAACCTGATGCCCCACGAGTACCCACAGATTATTTACATCGAATATCGCAATGAATACCAGTAAAAAGTTAATTAATAAGAAAACGATGGACCAAACAAGTGTGATATACAGGGTTTGTTTTGCACTTTCCTTAATTGCTTTGTGACTTTTCGACACAAACATCAATATGGTAATCCCTACAAAGAGAAGGATAAATCCGATAAAAAATTCTGTTATCATAATTTAGAGTTAAATATCTTCGATTAAATTATTGTCGAAAAACCAAGAAAGTTATTCTTGTTTTTGTCATTTAATGTAAATAATTGAGTTTCCTTAAACACTACTTTTGACCTTACAATAAAGTCAGCAGGGATAAAAAGATCGTAGATCATTTCCAGCACATCTTTTTTATCCCCACAGAAATAGTCGAGGATGTTCTGCTTTACTACTGGCCCAAATGTAATATGATATACCGGCTGTTCGGTTATAAAACTGTTTCCACAAATTAAATCGTCACCAAGTGATTGGTTGCCAAGACAATTCATTTCATCGTTGTCGTTAAATTGATGGTTGTGTTCAATCGTTTTGGTGATTTCTACTCTTTCGTTGGTTACATATGTAAGTACTTCTTCGAGGTATTGGTAATTACCGGCAATTAGTTGTGCATATGGAATAAGCTTAATGACCTTTTGCAAATCGGCCTGCGATTCTGATTTTCGGGTTATATGGTACAGATGATGTAAATGTTGTTCGAGGAACTTTTTTTCAAGACTGTAGAGTAGCTCCTGCTCTTCGATTTCGATATTCACTTTTGAAAAAAACAGTGCCGAATCAAATGGTGCAAAAAATCGTCTTGCTTCTTTTTCTTCTGCTTTAACTGCCTTCGAGTAATCAACCATATTGTTGGTTTCAGTACCGTGTTTCCGTTCAAATTGCTTGTGGAAGAGCATCTCGGGCAGTGTATCGTAAATGCTTTTTCGCGAAATTTGAATGTCGAGCTTATTATGTGGTTTGTTAGTGAAGTTTGCCGAAAATATATCTTTTTCGAAATCTCGCTTAAAACTGCCACTATATTTTACACTTACATCTTTAAAGTCTTCTCTGATAGCAGTTCCAACAACTACTTCGGCTTTAATATCATTTATGTTTTCAACTCGTTTCAAACTGATAATTGCTTCAATATTTTGTAATGTCTAACAAAAACGAAAGTAAATAATATTACTGAAAATCTATATATCCCTGTTGATGATTTCAATAATTTCTTTTGCCGATTTTGCTTTTTTTAATTCCGACTTTTGGTATAAAGATCCTTCATTATAAAACCTTTCAAGGTTGGTTATAAATTCCAGCAACTTTTGTCCGTTGTTGAATTTTGAAATTATATTAATATCATTTTTATATTGTTTGCGGAATAATTTTTTATGAACTTTTTTCCCTTTTTTAATTACATATTTATCGCTTGTGCTCAGCGAATTCTCAAGTTTTTTCCATGCCTTATCGGTATCTAATTTTTGTCGCTGAAGTTTTATCGAATATTCGAAATAGTGCAGGACAGTATCGAGCAAGTCGGTCCCTTTAAGTTGTTTCAATCCAACATACCCAATATCCTTGTATTCTTTAAAGTGCTTATTATGCGTTTTAATATATGCTTTATAAATGTTTTTATAAAATTTACGATAAGAATGATTGTTTTTGCTAAGCCTGACCTTAATTAGTGAATCGTTGTAAGCTAATATGGGGAAAAGTTCGATCATTAAACCTGTTTGCTCCAGAAGGATTTCACCGGCAGTTTGTTTTGGTGATATATCGCCCTCTTTGGCATACCTTTTCATGTCTTTGGTGACTTCGCTAAATTCAGTTTTATAAATTGGCCTGAACTTTTTCTTATATAGTCTTTTGGTTTTAAAATAATTTCTGCACATCGATTGCCTTTGGATGCTTAATTCAAGATATGTCCCGTTAAGATATCTTATGCCATTTTTTGCCTGGTTTCCTAATTTTAAACGTTCTGCAATATATTTCGATCGTTGATAATCTGAAATTGAGTCCTCATATTCTGATATAGTTTCCCTGAAAATTTTTGGAAAGCTGTCGCGGTACAGTATTTCAATTTTAGGGAATTCCTGTTCAATAAAAATTTTCTGAGTGTCTAATTGATGGTAAGACTTAGCTATATAGTCGACATCGTGTTTGATTTGGTATATTTTGTCAAGCTTTTCTTTCGATCTTTTGTCTTCCTTGTAATCACTGATAAAGCTTTCGATCTTCTCTATTTTTCGATTGTAGATTCTCTTATAACCTGAATAATAAAGGTTTTTATAATATTCAAAACTATTCTGTATCAACGAATCGGTTGACTGAAATTGCAAAAAGGCATCAGTATAATAGGAAAGGCTGTCGATGAAATTATATGATAATTGTAGTCTGATATCTAAATCGCCTGTATTATTAATTTCACTTACCTGATTACTTAACTTGTTGATTTCGTGCTCATAAATTCTGTCGTAATTGTGCTCATAATCTGCTTTAACCACAGCTAAGTCGAGTTGAATTTTGGAATGATATGCATTTATTTCCCTCACAGTAAAAATAAGCAAATCGAGTTTTTCAAGTAGTTTTATAGCAGAGTTAATCTCCTCGTTTGTAATTTCGTTTCGTTGTAGGTTTTCCTTTTTTTGCTCAATATCAGCAAGATAATTCTCCTGGAATCCAGGAATATGTTGTGTTTTCAATGCAAGTAGGGCAGCATGTCGGTTGTTAAGCTGGGCATCATAACTCAGAAATTTCGATATCGAATTTTTAGCTTCTGTCATAAATGCTATCAGTTCATTACCAAGCTTTACTTTCAGTTCGAATGAATCGCATTCTAAAAATTGCCCATACTTTGGCTGTAGTTCATTATCAATATAGGCGAAATGTTTGATGTTAGATTCTATATCTGTTTTAAGAACGGCAAAGTTGTAGAAAACCTGCTGGTTTATAGGGCTGAACAATGCATTCTTCCTGTCAATTTCTTTTATCTCTTTCAGTAAAGATGGATAATATGTAAGTACATCGTAAACAGTGCCTTTCGATAGAATTTTCTCGGTTTTAGTTATCAACGGCTTAATAACATTTCTGTCTACAAAATCATCAAATCCTTCGGCATATTTCTTCAGTTTAAGCGAATTATATGTCTGAAGTATTTTTTCTTTTTCAGCTGAAAAACACGTGAATAATGCCTTTGATAAACTAAGCTCATATAGTAATTTGATATATAGGGATTCATTATTTAAGCTATCAGACAGAGTACTTATTTTTCTTGAAATGGAACTAAACTCCACTGATTTTGAGTCGAATGCCGATTCGGCAAAAAAATCCACATTTTGTAAATCCCATAATAAACTATCCGTTACTTGTCGAAACAGATCCAGGGTTAAAGAAACCGGTTCGTCTTTTCGAAAATAGGCAATCTGTACGATATTATTTGAATGATTAAATTTATATCCTGAGAAAAGCCCGTCAGTATTATGTGTCCCGGCTGATTTTAATTGTAAATCATCGGTGAAATTATACCATTGATGAAACTTTTTACCGTTCCTGTAACTACCGTGGCTAATTAAAAGATCCTTGTTATTATAGCTGCTGACTGTGGAATCGGGCTTGTTGTTGCCTGATATTTTCTGATAAATTGACCGAGTTGAGCATTCGGTATTAATAGCAAATAAAATACTCTTTTCTGATACAATTTGCAGACACAAAAGGAACAACAAGAAAAACAACTTATTCATTTAAACATCATTTTTAAATATGGCTACTCAGCCAAAATCGGATATTCTAAAAAATAATATAACATCAATCGTATCGCTTATGTTTTGCTATATCATCCTGATTTGTTTCTCACTTCAAAAGTAATATAATTGATCTACTAATTTGTGAAAATCACTAACATAATTAATTTGAACAAGTAATACAGAACTGTGATTAATTCTTTTATAAATTGTTTAGTTTGATAAAACAAAGCTCCCTACTACCTGCAATTCAAGAATAGCCTTTAAATGTTAAATTTCTTTTGTAAATTAGCGTCTGATAGAATTAGTCGAAAGTTTACAATAAATTTGGAATGTACTCGAGATGATCACAAATCCCAATCAGAATCCGTTTCCGGGAATAAGAAGTTTTGAATCAACTGAAGACTTTCTATTTTTTGGAAGAGAAAAGCAAATTGCTGAAATTACAAATACACTTATTAACACTCATTTTCTTGTAATAATTGGATCGTCGGGATGTGGAAAGTCGTCGATTGTAAAGGCAGGATTGATACCTTCATTGTTCAGGCAAAAACATGGAAATTCAGAATACCAGTGGGATTTAACCCTCTTTAGGCCTGGTGACGATCCAATTGGGAATTTGGCAGTGTCCATGTTTAAATTCTATGAAGAAAATAATTTTGAAAATAGCCTCTGTAAGTCATTATCTGATGTTGAAAATTTACTTTGGGAATCCGACCAGGGGCTAATCAACATTGTTAATGATCAATCGAAAGTTGAAAAGAAGAACAGGTTGATCCTGATTGATCAGTTTGAAGAAATTTTCAGGTTTAAAAAAAGCGAAACTTCTGATTATTCGCATACCGATGTAAAGCAATTTGTAAACCTGCTCCTGAATTCGGTTCAAAATCCTGATTCGAATATTTTTATTATTCTTACAATGCGATCGGATTTTTTAAGCGATTGTACCGAATACGAGGGATTACCTGAAGCAATTAACGACGGAAGTTATTTACTTCCAAGGATGACCGAACAAGAAAAGGTAGATGCTATCCGGAAACCCATTGAGGCATTTGGAGCAGAAATCTCCGACAGATTAGTATCCACAATACTTAAAGACGTAGGAGATGATCCGGATCAATTGCCCGTAATGCAACATGCATTAATGCGAACATGGGATTACTGGAAACTCAATAAAACAAAATTGCAACCAGTCGATCTGGATCATTACGAAGCCATTGGAACAATGACCAGTGCCCTGTCGATGCATGCCGAAGAAATATTCAGTCAGATTCAGGGTGAAAAAAAACAAAAAACAACCGAGAAAATTTTTAAGGCACTTACTTTTCTTGGTGCCGACAACCGAGGTACAAGACGACCAACCACCCTGGCTGAAATTTGTTTACTTACAAATTCGCCTGAAGACGAAATAATTGATATTATCAATAACTTTCGGACATCTGACCGTGCATTCCTGATGCCTCCGGCCGGTGAACCCCTTACAACCGATTCGATGATTGATATCTCCCACGAAAGCATAATGCGGGTTTGGGACAGGTTAAAAGAATGGGTCGATGATGAAACTAAGTCGGCATTACTTTATATCAGGTTATCAAAATCGGCCGAATTATACCATGAAGGTAAGACCGGGCTTTGGATCGATCCTGACTTGCAACTTGCGCTGCAGTGGCGGAAAAAGAATAATCCAAACATCACCTGGGCTAAGCGCTACGATCCATCGTTCGACAGGGCTATAAATTTTTTGGAATACAGCAATAAACAATTCAAGCTCGAAATTTCGAAAAAAG
>CAYLZH010000159.1:5906-11868 GCA_964388245.1 uncultured Bacteroidales bacterium | reverse complement strand
ATGCCGAATACGATGCGGCTAAGGAAGCACAGGGCCTTTTAGAACTAAAAATATCGAAACTGGAAAATGTAATTGCCAATTCCAGGCTTCTTGATGAATCGAAAATCGATACTGACAGGGTTCAGATCCTTAACAAAGTGAAAATTAAAAACCTTGCCAATAATGCCATTATGGAATATTCAATTGTTTCTGATAGCGAGGCCGATCTGAAACAAAAGAAATTATCGGTAAATACTCCAATTGCTAAGGGATTACTTGGCAAATCGGTTGGCGAACAGGTTGAAGTTAAAGTTCCCAATGGCATGATGCGTTTTGAAATTCTTGAAATATCCATTTAAATAAACAAATCATGGCAAGTATTTTCAGTAAGATTGTTAATGGCGAAATACCTTCATATAAAATTGCCGAAGACGAAAATTATTTTGCATTTCTCGATATATTTCCTCTTGTTAAGGGGCATACATTGGTAATTCCTAAAAAGGAAACAGATTATCTGTTCGATGTTGATGATCAGCTTTTAGCAGGTATGATGGTTTTTGCAAAGAAAGTGGCCCGGGCAATCGACAAGGTTATTGATTGCAAAAGGGTAGGTGTTGCAGTACTCGGCCTTGAAGTCCCACATGCCCACATCCATTTAATTCCAATAAACAGCGAAAGAGATATCGATTTTTCTAATCCCAAACTTAAACTTAACGAAGAGGAGTTTATTCAAATCAGGGATAAAATTATTAGTGCTTTGTAAGATTACCAACCTCCTGGTAATTTGGGAGTATCTCATTTAAAGCTCCAAAAAATTCAAGCATCAAATATCAAAATCTTAATTTAATCAGCCTGTCGGCATACAGGTTTGATTCAATAGTGAGTTTTGATATGCACTCGGTCGCTATAGCTCATGGAAATAAAAGCTATTATTTGGTTTTTGATTTTTGGGATTTAATATTTAATCAGTTCTCTTGCGCGCATTAGGTAGCCGGATGAATTTTATTTAATCCTACCCGGATTTTTTTTAATAAAGTCGTTCCAGTTTTTATAGTCTTTTTTTTCTGATACTGGAGATTTCTGAAAATAGTGACAAACTGCTGCAGCAAGTCCGTCGGTTGCATCAAGATGTTTCGGTGCGTCGGTAATATTCATGTAACTTGAAAGAAATGCTGCTACCTGCTCTTTCGATGCATTCCCGTTACCAGTTATGGCCTGTTTGATTTTTCGCGGTGCATATTCAAATATTGGGATGTCTCTGTTAAGTGCTGCTGAAATAGCAGCCCCCTGAGCACGTCCGAGTTTAAGCATCGACTGGATATTTTTTCCGTAAAAGGGCGCTTCAATGGCCAGTTCGTCAGGAAGGTATTGCTCAATCAGGCTAAGAGTTTTATCGTAAATCGCTTTAATGGTTATATAATGATCGGCATACTTTTTCAGGTTTACTACACCAATGGCTATTATTTCAGGCTTTGGTTTCGAAGCCATAATAATTCCATAACCCATTATTGTGGTTCCCGGGTCAATTCCTAATATGATTCGTTCACTTGATTGTGTCATTCAATGCTGTCAGCAAAAAATAAGAATACATTAATTCATTTAACAGGGTGTAATTTATCTGATAAATATTTCATCGGCAAAAATCCATGCATCACCACCTGCACCCTTGTGCCATTCAGGGCATTTGCCAATGCTTGTTGCCACTACTTTGATATATCGTGTTTTTAGTCCTTTGAAAAAATTTGTAAACTCATGTATGAAAGAATCGCCTTTACGCGATGGGATGGTATTTTCTAAAACACCAACCGATCGAAAATCTGTGCCATTATCCGAAACAAAAAACTCTACTTGCGTGGGAAGAAAAATCCATATATTCTGTGCTTGTAAACAACTTAATCCAATTTCATTTACTGTCTGCCTTTTTCCCAGGTCAACTATAGCAATCAGGTCAGGCCCCTGCCAGCCTTGCCATGCTCCCGATCTGAAATCAGTAGTTCCGCGTTGTTGATCGATTAGTGCCAATTCGCCACCGGCCGAATAAATATGGCTGTGTGGGTTTTCCAGAGTAATTGAACGGCCTTCAGGGATTTGGTAGAATTCAGCTTCAACAATCCGGCTCTTATTTCCTTTGTTATCAAAATGAATGGCTTTAATTACTGCCGGAGCACTGAGTATAAATGGTCGTGAATACTTGATGGAGCCCTTATCCGGATCAGAACCGTCGAGTGTATAATATAAAGACAAAGCTTCTTCTTTCTGAATTTCAACCATTGTTGTTCCCTGGAAAATTTTTTGACTTTTCAGAAATACCGGGACATCGACAAATCGTTCATTATTAATTGATGATAAAGGACAGGAGCTTTTTTCGTTTGCCCATTCTTTGTTAGGTGCCGGGCCCATATCAAACTCCAGAAATCCTCCGGCCATAATTTCATTGTGAGTTATAAACGAACGATTCAAGCTATTGCCATTCAGCATTGCCGACTGAATGTAAAAGTTGTCCGGCGAGATATTTTTTGCAGAAATTGTAAAGTTGTTGCCATTTTTCAAATTGATAGTTGCTTTTTCGAACCTGGGAGTTCCAATAATATAATCGACACTTCCGGGAGTTACCGGATAAAATCCCAGAGCCGAAAACACATACCACGATGACATCTGTCCGCAATCTTCGTTTCCACAAAGCCCGTCGCGGTTAATAGTATATAAATCAGAATTAATGGTATTTATTATTTCCTGACTTTTCCAGGGAACACCGGCATAGTTGTACAGGTACGCCATATGGTGACTTGGCTCATTCCCGTGTGCATATTGTCCTACCATTCCCGAAATATCGGGCTGTTCCCGTCCGGAGACATCATGACCGGCTGAAAATAGTTTATCGAGGTTGTTGATGAAATTATCCGTTCCACCCATTAAATTTATTAAACCACTCACGTCCTGCGGAGCAAAGAAGGAATACTGCCAGGAATTGGCTTCAGTAAAGTCTCCACTTACTTCATAAGGATCGAAGGGCTCTACAAATTTTCCATTCTTTTTTCCACGCATAAATCCTGTTGAACGGTCGTATACATTTTTATAAAACTGTGCCCTTTCGATGAAATAATCGTAATCGTCATGCTTCTGTAATGCTTCGGCAATCTTTGCAATACACCAGTCATCATAAGCATATTCAAGTGTTTTCGATACACCCTCATGTTCTTTATCGACCGGAATAAATCCCTGTTTTTTATAGAATTCCAATCCAAGATGATCTTGCATGGCGCTTTTTTTCATTGCTTCATAAGCCTTTTGGATATCATAATCTTTAATACCCTTAACAATTGCATCGGCTATTACAGGGATGGAATGATAACCAATCATGCAACCTGTTTCGCAGGCCGAAAGTTCCCAAACAGGAAGAAGTCCGCTTTCGTCATATTTGGTAAGCATGGTTTTAACAAGGTCGTTGACCAATCCGGGATCAAGGATGGTAAACAACGGATGAGTGGCTCGAAATGTATCCCATAATGAAAACACGGTAAAAACCGGATGATCGGCCTGGTGAACTTCCATGTCCATTCCCCTGTAACGATTGTCAATGTCGGAATAAACATTGGGAGCAAGCAATGAATGATAAAGGGCGGTGTAGAAGATTGTTTTATCATCTTCGTTTGAACCAGTAACCTGTATCGAAGAGAGTGCCTGATTCCAGGTGTTTGCTGCTTGTTGTTGAACGGCCTTAAAATCCCAATTCGGATTTTCTGCCTCCAGATTTTTAAGTGCTCCATCAATACTTACCGACGACAGAGCAACCTTAACAAGGATTTCTTCATTTTTTTCACATTGAAATCTGGCTACTGCTTTTATATTGGTTCCATGTGCTTCATCGGGATCAGTTATAAAAGTATCGTTTTTCGCAATGTTTACAAGTTCGAAAGGTTTTGAAAAGCGGGCTATGAAAAACAGTTTCTGATTGTTTGCCCATCCTCTTGAGTTTCTGTATCCGGCAATTTCACGATCGCTAACAATTGTGAGGCCCGATGCAATCACATCGTTTTGACCCACATCGTTTTTAAGGTCAAGAATAAGATTTACCTCACCCCCGTTGATAATTGTGTATTTGTGGAAACCTGTCCGTGGTGTTGATGTAAGTTCAACATTAATGTTATAATCGTCGAGGAGTACCTGGTAATAGCCTGCCGATGCCTTTTCGTTTTCATGACTGAAACTGCTTCGATAGCCAGCCGGTGGATTCTCCTCTGGTCCGGGATTTATATAAACAGGGCCCTGTGTAGGCATAAGCCGGATATCACCATAGTCGATGGCACCCGTTCCGCTCAGGTGTTTATGGCTGAAACCAAGGATTGTATTGTCAGAACTATGATACCCTGAACAGGCATCCCAGTTAACTGTTCTTGTGTCGGGGCTCAATTGCACCATTCCGAAAGGCAGACTGGCACCGGGGTAAGTATGTCCGTGCCCACTAGTACCAATAAATGGATCGACATAATCGACAGGGTTCAGTTTTGTACTACACGAAGAAACAATCCCCAGGATCAGTATTAGAATAAAGATGGCAGTGTTTTTCATTATTATCAGTTTTTAAAAGGTATTCGATTTTGTTACTTGATTTTTATTTTCCTGTTTTTACTTGTTGTGCCAATCGTATCATTTCTTTTACAATATAGGGATCGGTTACGTAGTAGTCGTTTTCAGGGATGCCGGGTTGGTTACTGAATTGAACATCAGAGTTTCGGAAGGTCATCCTGCTTTTCTTTAGTTTTCTGCAAGTAGAATGAAATTCATTTGCTCCGGTTTTGGCTACTATTTCAGAGATATTTTCGAGGTTGATTCCGCTGCCAGGCATAATAACTATATCTTCACCAGCTTTTTTTACCAGATCGGCAAGCATGTCGATACCTTCCGGTGCGGTGTTTTTCAATCCCGAAGTAAGGATACGGACAACTCCGAGTTTAATCAGTTCATCCATACTTATATAAGGATCCTTTATTACATCGAAGGCACGATGAAATGTAACTGGCATTGGCCGGGCAATATCGATGATCTCTTCCATCCGGGGACTATCAATGGTTCCATCAGGTGTTAGTATTCCTACAACTATTCCATCTACGCCAAGTCGTTTACAATGGAAAATATCCCTGCAAATAATTTCAAACTCCTTTTCAGAATAACAAAAATCGCCTCCTCTCGGGCGAATAAGAACATTTATATCGAGGCTGGTGTTTTCGCGCGATATCTCAATTGTTGCATGACTTGGAGTTGTTCCACCTTCCCATAGGTTTTCGCAAAGTTCTATTCGATGTGCTCCTCCAGTATCGGCGGCAATGGCTGATTCGGTCGAGTCGGCACAAACTTCAATAATAAGGTCTTTCATGATTCAGGTCTTTAATCGAGCAAAAGTAAGAAATGATAGGATGAAAATTCATTTCTGAATGAAGTATTAAAAGATTCTGTTATTTATCAGGATCAATTATATGTCAAAGATTTCGGGAAAACCCTTATCTTGTAGATAAAAACAAAAATAAACACGGTATTGATACATAACACAGTCGACATATGCAACAAGTAATTACATCAGAAAAGATTCCGATAAAACTTTGGCTTGATAATATAGAGGAGGGTGCACTCCGACAAGCAAAAAATATAGCCAACCTGCCTTTTGCTTTCAGACATGTGGCAATTATGCCCGACAGTCATGAGGGTTACGGCATGCCAATTGGCGGAGTGCTGGCAACAAAAGAGGTTATAGTTCCAAATGCTGTGGGTGTTGATATTGGTTGTGGAATGTGTGCCCTAAAAACTTCCGTTGAATCGGTTGGGGAGAAAGAACTGAAAAAGATCATCGGCATTATCCGTAGTGAAATTCCACTGGGTTTTAAACATCACAAAAATAAAAAGGATGTAATGCTTATGCCATCGATGGAGAATGTTCCCCGGAATGGGATAGTTCAACGTGAATTTGATGCAGCCCGGAAACAAATCG
>CAYLZH010000159.1:0-5896 GCA_964388245.1 uncultured Bacteroidales bacterium | reverse complement strand
CTGATGCCCCAAATGAAACCGTATCTAAAATCAGGCCTGGAAATGGAAAAACATATGCCGGTTGTGCATAAGCAGTATAAAAGAGCATTAAACCAGATCGGGACACTTGGTGGGGGAAATCATTTTATTGAAATACAGAAGAGTAACAATGACGATATTTGGATTATGGTACATTCTGGCAGCCGTAATATTGGTTTGAAGGTGGCCGATAATTATAACAGAGTTGCAAAAAAACTGAACGAACGATGGCATACCCAGGTTGAAAAGAAATGGGATCTTGCTTTTCTTCCTATTGAAACTCAGGAGGCTAATGATTATTTCAACGAGATGCAATATTGTGTCGATTTTGCCTTAGCAAACAGGAAGCTAATGATGGAAACCATCAAAAGCGTTTTTAGTGAAATAACCGGAAGTAGCTACGAAGACAACAGTTTTGTCAATATTGCACACAACTATGCAGCATGGGAAAATCATTTTGGCTCGAATGTGATAGTTCACAGAAAAGGGGCTACGAGTGCACGAAAAGGTGAGCCCGGAATTATTCCCGGATCACAGGGAACGAAAAGCTATATCGTGCGCGGAAAAGGCAACCCGGAAAGTTTCAATAGTTGTTCTCATGGGGCTGGAAGGGTATTGGGACGGAAGCAGGCCCAGCGAACGCTCGACCTTGAATTAGAAAAAAACCGACTGGAAGAGCAGGGCATAATCCATTCAATCCGCAGACAAAGTGACCTCGACGAGGCCCCATCAGCATATAAAGACATTACTGTGGTAATGGACAACCAAAGCGATCTGGTTGATATAATAGTTGAACTTAGCCCTCTGGCGGTTGTGAAAGGATGAAACAATTATCTGTTATACTTCTTACTTGCAAACAGGTCGAAAATAAAATATACGAAATAAAGGCTCAGGAATCCTACCAGAAAAGCTTTTGCGTTATCCCGGTTCAGAAATAAATAGATGGTTATAAAAATAAGATAGACAAATATTCTAATTCCGTTAATGGCCATTAACTTTCGAGGAAAACTACCCGGTTTGCCTTCTGTTGCTTTCAGCTTGAAAAAATGGGCACTTGCATTTATCACAAAGAAATATAATATCATCCACGGAAAGACCGGTAAATAAAATTCAGCAAGGAATGATTTGGCAAGATACGCTCCAATAGCAAATACAAGGAACGATACTATCAGCAGGGCGAGGAATATTCTCAGGAAATTTCTTGGCATAGGGAATATTTGTCTGGGTTAAACAAAAAGTAAGGTTGGATTTTATGGATTTATTATCCAATTATAATTTCATTTCATCTTAAGGAAATCTTTTACTGCATGGAAAATGGCAAGGAAAACTGCTAAAATTGAAAACACAACTGTAAAAACAGGAAATTCCCATGCCAGGAATTCATCAAGCTTAATGCCTCCAAATACTCCGGCAAGAATTATTACAAGCATCTGAATGCCCAGGCTCGAATATTTAGCATAGTTATTTAACTGCTTTTTCTTTTTTTCCTCCTTCATTCGGTTTACTTCCGTGGCTCATTTCGCAGGTGGCATTAAATAAAGCACCTGCCTCAATGGCCAGCTTATTGGTAATTACTTCGCCCTCGATTTTTGCAGTGGCTTTTAACATAAGCAGGTTGTCGACCTTGATGGTTCCTTCGATTGTACCTTCGATATCACAGTTTGCACAAGTGATATTCCCTTTGATGATACCGTCTTTACCTACTACGAGTTTCCCTTTAGTTGTAAGGTTTCCGTTCAATATCCCGGCAATTCGAATGTTGTCGTTCGATTCAATATCACCGGTAATTTTGGTCCCGGCCATAATCTGGTTAACCACAGTAGGATCTGCTGTAAGTGTTTTTGCCATACCTGTCGATTTTTTGTCTTTTTTAAACATTACTAACCGATTTATCTGCAAAGATAGTTTTTTGTTTGCTATAAGCCATTCATACTCTACACCACAATGTTTATTATCCGTTTCGGAACAATAATAATCTTCTTAGGTGTTTTACCTTCAAGCCATCGCTGTGCCTGTTCTGCTGCCAATACTTCTTTCTCCATTTCATCCTTTGGTTTATCAAGAGAAAATTCAATTTTAAAACGCATTTTACCATTGAATGAAACCGGATATTCGAAGCTGCTTTCTTTCAAATACTCAGGATTGAAATCAGGAAAAGTTGCCTTCGATATGCTTTCTTTATTGCCAGACAGGAACCAAAGTTCTTCAGTAATATGGGGGGCAAATGGGCTAAGCAGTATCAGTAAGGGTTCCAGGATTTGCTTTTTGTTGCACTTTTGATCGGTGAGTTCGTTTACGCAAATCATAAAAGCACTAACCGATGTGTTGAATGAAAACCGCTCGATATCGTCGCTTACTTTTTTAATCGTTTTATGTAGGGTTTTAAGTTCATTTTTGTTTGCATCGGCTTCGGATACTATAAATTCATTTTCATTATTGAAGAACAATTTCCACAATTTCCGCAGGAACTTATAAACACCATCAATGCCATGTGTGTCCCAGGGTTTCGATTGCTCAATCGGGCCTAGAAACATTTCATAGAGACGGAGAGTATCGGCACCATAACGGGCAGTAATATCGTCGGGATTTACCACATTGTAATACCGTTTCGACATTTTTTCGATTGTATATCCGCATTTGTACTTCCCGTCTGAATTTAATTCGAATGTAGCTGTTTCAAATTCAGGCCTCCATTTTTTAAATGCTTCTATATCAAGGATATCATCTTCCACAATATTTACATCGACGTGTAAAGGAGTAACCTCATGATTGTTAATATATTCAACACTCACAAATTTGTTGGTGTCTTTTATACGGTAAATCAGGTTCGATCGTCCCTGGATCATTCCCTGGTTGATCATTTTTTTGAACGGTTCATCATCGCAAACAATACCCAGGTCAAATAGAAATTTATTCCAGAATCTTGAATAAATTAGATGACCGGTAGCGTGCTCGGCACCGCCCATATATAAATCGACATTTTGCCAGTACTGGTTTGCATCTTTCGATACCAGGCCATTTCTGTTTTTGGGATCCATATAGCGGTACATGTATGCCGACGATCCGGCAAAACCGGGCATGGTGCTGAGTTCATATGGATATCCATCATGGGTGTGCCAGTTTTGGGCCCGTCCTAAAGGAGGCTGGCCATCTTCTGTCGGGAGATACTTGTCGACTTCGGGCAATTCAAGCGGGAGTTCATCCTCCTTAAGAACATAAGGAATTCCGTTTTTAAAATAAACCGGAAATGGCTCACCCCAATAACGCTGACGACTAAAAATTGCATCTCTTAGACGGTAATTTATTTTTCCCAGACCGATACCTTTCCTTTCAAGAATCCCAATCGTTTTACTGATCCCGTCGGTTACTGAAAGCCCATTGATCTCTTCGGAATTTATCATGATCCCTTCCTTCGAATCGTATGAATCGTCCCATGTAGCAGGGTCCGTAGGCTCTTCATTTTCCTTCACCACTACCTGAATAATGGGTAAACCAAAATGTCGGGCAAATTTAAAATCGCGACTATCGTGGCCTGGTACAGCCATAATAGCTCCTGTTCCGTAACCCATCAATACATAATCACTGATGTAAATTGGGATTTCCTGCCCATTCATAGGATTAATGGCATAGCTGCCGGTAAATTCTCCCGATACCGATTTGGCATCGGCAATTCGTTCACGTTCCGACCGTTTCTTTGTTTTTTCAATATAAGCTTCAATTGCCGGGAGTTGATCCTGTTTGGTTAACTGATGAACAAGTTCACACTCAGGCGCTAAAACCATGAATGTAGCTCCCCAGGTTGTGTCGGGCCGTGTTGTAAAAACTTCAATTTCGATATCGGAATTCCTGACCTTAAAAATCATTTCGGCCCCTTCGGAACGACCAATCCAGTTACGCTGGATTTCTTTTATCGATTCGCTCCAGTCAACTTTTTCAAGGCCATCCAACAATCGCTGGGCATAGGCAGAAATCCGCAACGACCATTGTTTCATTTCTTTCTGAACAACCGGATGCCCGCCACGTTCTGAAACTCCGTTAACAACTTCATCGTTGGCCAGTACCGTGCCCAGTTCGGGACACCAGTTTACAAGCGTATCGGCCAGGTAAGCAAGACGGTAATTCAGCAATATTTTTTGCCGGTCTTCTTCCGACATGGCATTCCACTCATCAGCAGAAAAAATATCTAAATGGCTTGTTGCTGCATTGATATCCTTATTACCGTTCGCAGAAAATTCCTTTTCGAGAAGTTCGATGGATTCAGCCTTATCGCTATCAAAATTGTACCAGTGTTTAAACATCTGTACAAAAGCCCACTGGGTCCAACGATAATATTCCGGATCGGCGGTTCTTACTTCGCGGTCCCAATCATACGAAAAACCTATCTTATCTAACTGGGTACGATAGCGCATTATGTTATTTTCGGTATTGATAGCCGGATGTTGCCCTGTTTGAATAGCATACTGTTCGGCCGGAAGGCCAAAGGCATCGTAACCCATAGGGTGTAGTACATTAAATCCTTTCAGGCTTTTATATCTGCTGAAAATATCAGAAGCAATATAGCCCAAAGGATGCCCAACATGTAATCCTGCACCAGAAGGATAAGGAAACATATCGAGTACATAATATTTTGGTTTCGAATGATCGATGTCTACTTTAAAGGTTTTGTTGTCCTTCCAGTAGTTTTGCCATTTCTGTTCTATTTCGTTGAAATTATAGTCCATATCGCTGTAAAAATTGTTCGCTGAATTCAAGTTTGCGAAAATATAAAATCTTTAAGAGAGTGGTTTAATTTGTTTTAGCCTGGGCAAAATATCCTGAATTCCCTTAACAATTTTTTATTACTTTTGCTGCTCATTTTTTTGGCAGTTATATGTTCGAATTCATTCAGGGAAAACTAATTAAGCTTAATCCGGCTTATGCCATATTGGAAAATACCGGGATTGGGTATTTTGTAAATATTTCCCTCCATACTTTTTCCTCGTTGCAAGGGAAACAGGATGGTAAGCTATTTATGCATGAAGTAATTCGCGAAGATGCCCATTCTCTCTTTGGTTTTCAGACCGAAACCGAAAGAGATATTTTCAGGCATTTGATTTCGGTATCGGGTATTGGTGCTAACACGGCAAGAACCATTTTATCGTCCATGTCGCCCGATGAAACCAGTAATGCAATCGTATCGGGAAATGTCGATGTATTAAAGAGTGTGAAGGGAATTGGAGCTAAAACTGCACAACGGATAATAATTGACCTAAAAGATAAAGTTGGTAAAGCAGGAGGCGAGGTCGAAATATTTACTGAAGCAAGCAATACTATTAAAGAAGAAGCGTTATCAGCATTAATTATGTTGGGGTTTGCCAAAGCCACAGTTGAAAAGGCTTTGACCAGAATTTTAAAAACTGAAAAAGACCTCAACGTTGAACAATTAATAAAAAGGGCACTGAAGCAATTGTAATTCGGGGGCTTTTTTTTTAAGAAAATAGTGTTTTCAATTGAAAAGAAACATAGGTTTTGAAAGGGATTGTCAGGTATTTTACCATAATAATATTATCAAGTTTATTTATTTCAGGAATATGGGCTAATCAGGCCATTAATAACCATCAGTATTTCGATATTGAATTTGCACAACAATACAATCATTCGGATGTATTGATTCAAATACCTGATACCGGGGATGTAGAATTAATATACCCCTTTGAGGATGAAAGTGATTATCCAGTATCGAATTTCGAGGACGAACCATCGGGGCTTGACTTGAGCCCTCCTTCAAATATTTCATCTACGGTTGAATTTGATCCCGTTACCGGAGAATATGTCTTTAAGCAGAAAATTGGCGATATGGATTATCGTCGCCCAAGTTCTATGACTGTCGATGAATATA
>CAYLZH010000158.1:0-11901 GCA_964388245.1 uncultured Bacteroidales bacterium | reverse complement strand
ATTTATGCATAAAGAAACTTGTACCCATCAATGGGAAATGATCAATATTCATCCAGGATTTATAATCACCGAAAAATGTTTTAAATGCAATAAAGTATCTACATATTTCTCATCTGAAGATAGCCCCCCTTTGGAAGAATACCGCGAAGGAGAACATTTCTGGAATGTTATGGGAAGTTCTCAATCAGTTTGTTTCGATCTAAAATGCAAAATTTGTAATAAGGAGGTACTCCTGAAAGAATTATCTGGTTTGATGATGTGCACCGGTTGTGACGAGAAATGTACTGTTGATAAACTAATGCGGGACCTTGAGAAAGACAGGATTTGGGTATATGTAGCTTTTGGCTTCAGGCCTTTTGATGAGCGCGTGTCGCTTGATACCGAAAAAATAAAATTCATTGAAGACTACTTTAATCATCGCCGGAAATCAACCTATTCAAAAATTAAGGTTGTATCGGCTGATATGATCAACGATTTAGACTCCTGCTACGCCGAAATAATCACCGACATCGGCTTGCTATCATTAAAACCACCTGAGAATCAAATTTTTGAAAATTAATAATTAAAAAAACAAGCATTATGAAGCTTCAAGAAATAATCCAAAAATTCGAACTAAAAGCCCTGACAAACATTGAAGACAGGGAAGTAACCGGTGTTTATATTTCCGATATGCTTTCGGATGTTATGAGTAGTGCAAAATCCGGCAATTTATGGCTCACCATTCAAACACATAAAAATATTGTATCAGCTGCTAACCTTATCGATATTTCGGCGATTATAGTAACCAATGATAAAAAAGTATTGGATGACACTATTGAACTGGCAAACCGGTTTCACGTTGTCATTTTAAGCAGCCCTCTGGTAACATTCGATATGGCAACAAAACTTATCGAGGTAGGATTTAAATAAAGCCATCATGAGAGTAAATCTTTCAACATGTCAAAACACTACCTGCATCATATCGAATTGCAACAAATCAAGGAGGCATTGCAAGCACAAATTTTCGTCGGAAACATAATCGACGGAAATGTTGTAACCGATGTGTATGCTTCCGACCTAATGAGTGATGTATTGGCTTATGGAAACTCAGGTTCTGTATTATTGACCGGATTGAATACAGTTCAGGCAGCTATATCAGCATACATGGCCGAATTTAAAGGGATCGTATTTTTACGCGGAAAAATTCCCGACAGCAACATCAAACTTTTTGCCGAAGAGAAAGGACTATTTATTCTTTCAACCGGGGCCGATATGTATGAGGCCTGTGTAAAAATAGCCAATATCGAAGGTGCTGTACCTGATTCGGCTGATGTTGAGGATCCTATCGCCAAGGCTGAAAACATATCACAACATAGCTTTAAAATAAATGGTCAGGATTTTGCCGCAGCCGGCTTGGTTTCTACACAAATCAAGGCTATACTGAAATCAATCGGATATGATCCAAACCTGATCAGGAGGATAGCAATTTCGACCTATGAGGCAGAAATGAATGTTGTGATGCATGCAAAGCAAGCCGACGTTCATTTGAAAGCTGGTGATAAATCTATCGAAGTAATAATTAAGGACCAGGGTAAAGGAATAAAAAACATCGACCTTGCCATGAAAGAAGGATATTCAACTGCAACCGAAGAACAACGGGCATTAGGTTTTGGCGCCGGGATGGGATTGCCAAACATCAAAAAAAATTCTGATAAACTTAATATTGAAAGTGTTGTCAATATTGGAACCCTTATTGAAACCTATTTTAATGTTAAATGATTTTTTTTCATTCACATATAATTCTCCCCGAGAAATGTTCAGGAAATATCAGGTGTATAAAAGCTTGTCCGACTGAGGCGTTGCGTTATAAGCACAATAAATTAATTTTTTATGATGATTTATGTGTTGATTGCGGCGAGTGTATTAATGTATGTCCGGAAAATGTATTTGTGCCAGTAATTAACGAAATCAGCGATTTCGATAAGTATGAATATAAAATAGCAATTCCATCCCGGATCCTCTATACACAATTCAGCCCGGACTCTTCGCCAGATGTTATTCACGATGCAATCATCAAAACAGGTTTCGATGAAGTAATTGACATTTCTCAAAAAATCAACGAGATGGGATTTGTTATGTCGGAGCACATCAAATGCAAAACCGATGGCAAACCAATAATTAGTTCATTCTGTCCATCAGTAATCAGGCTTATCCAGGTTAATTATCCAAATTTAATGGATCTCATATCACAATTCGATGTACCCAGGGAGATTATTGCCAAAGAATCGAAATTAAGAATAGCAAAAGAAAAGGGTATCAACATTAAACGGATATGTGCAATTTACATATCGCCATGCCCGGCTAAAGTAGTTTCTATTAAGCAGCCGGCCGAAAAGGATAAATCCTGGATCGACGGGGCAGTTGCCATCAACGAACTTTGCAGAGTTTTAATTCCGGAACTAATCGGAATAAAAGCCAACAACTCGACAACCAAATTAAAAAAACATTTCTACTATGGAAGAGGTTGGGGTATGCTCAGCGAAATTCTCAATCATATCGATTCGGAAAAATGTATGTCGGTAAAAGGGATCGATAACCTAAAAATGATCCTTGATGATATCGAAGACTCAAAACTTGTTAATGTCGACTACCTCGAAGCCTTTACCTGTGCACAGGGATGTGTTGGTGGTGCCTATTGTGTGGAAAATCCTTATATAGCACGTCACAATTCTTTTCTGCTTCAGAAGAAATATAACCAACCCTGGGAATTTGATAAAGACAAAGTCAAACAAAAAAACGATCAGGGATATTATTTTATTGAAAATCCTGTATTGCCAAGAGCAACGCGGACACTTGCTACAGATCTTGCTACATCGATAAAAAGGATGAAGCAAAAAGAACGGATAATTTCCAAACTACCCAAAAAAGATTGCGGTTTATGTGGAGCACCAACCTGCGAAACATTTGCACATGATTGCGCCAGAGGAGAAGCAGACTTGTCCGATTGCATTTTCTTTAATACAAGTTTACATCTTTAAGAAATAAACTATGAATAATCGAAACTTTCATGCCGCTGAATTTTTAAATGGCTTTCCGAAAGAAGATGGAAGCCTTATTCCGATTCTTCAAAAAGCGCAAACCCTTTACAAGTATATATCACCTGAAATTATCGAAACTGTAGCTGAATATCTTGGAGTTACTGAAAGTCAGGTGTATGGGGTTGCATCATTTTACTCCCAATTCCGTTTTAGCGAACCGGGCAAACATTCAATTAGTGTTTGCCTTGGAACTGCCTGTCATGTAAATGGTGGAGAAACATTACTCGATACATTCGAAAGGGAACTCAATGTAAAGCCAGGCGAATGCACACCGGATAAAAAATTTGACCTGAACCGTGTTGCATGCATCGGATGTTGCGCTCTTGCCCCTGTGGTTAAAGTTGATGATGATATCCACAGCAATGTGAATGTTATTAAATTAAAAGAAATCTGTAACAGCTATGAATAAATTTACATTACTCCAGGATCATAGCACAAAAGTTTGGGATGCCATTATGCATTCAAAAACACCGGTCATATATCTTGGGATGGCATCGTGTGGAAAAGCTGCCGGAGCCGAAAAAATCAAAGATATAGTTTTAGAAACTGCCGGTAAACATGGATTGTCGATAAATCTTGTCGAAGTAGGATGTATAGGAACCTGCTACCTTGAGCCACTGATGGATATCAGCGCATTTGGAAATCCACGAATATCATTCGGTAATGTATCCGGGAAGATGGCACAAAAGATCATCCAAAAATATATTATCAATAAAGAAGATTACTGGAAAAAATCGCTTGGGTATTTCGGTTCGAAGCCATTGAACGGCTTGCCCGGATTTTTCGATCAGCCCATGCTAAAATCCCAGACCAGGATAGTTACAAAAAATTGCGGTCTAATTGATCCTGAAAATATCGACCATTATATTGCAAGCGATGGCTACGCAGGACTCGTTGCTGCCTTGTCTAAAAAGCCCGACGATATAATCGAAGACATTACATATGCCGGTCTTCGGGGTCGTGGAGGAGCCGGATTTCCAACCGGTATAAAATGGCGCACCTGCCGTCATACCAAAGCCCGAAGAAAATACCTGATATGTAATGCTGATGAAGGAGATCCCGGGGCATTTATGAATCGACTGCTCATTGAAAGCGATCCACATTCTCTGCTCGAAGGAATGCTCATAGCTGCCTATGCAATTGGTGCAACCGATGCATATATTTATATCAGGGCAGAATATCCACTTGCAATACAGCGACTTCGACATGCGCTTAAGCAAATGCAGGATTATGGATTGATAGGAAAGAATATTCTTGGATCAAATTTCTCGTTGGATATTAATATTAAGGAAGGTGCCGGTGCCTTTGTTTGTGGCGAAGAAACATGTCTGATCCATTCAGTAGAAGGAAAACGAGGTATGCCACGAACACGGCCACCCTATCCTGCTGTAACCGGATTACAAGGAATGCCTACTATTATCAACAATGTAGAAACGCTTGGTACCGTTCCACATATTCTTCGAAATGGCCCAAAATGGTATCGTCAATTTGGAACTGATGGAAATTTTGGAACTAAAACATTTTCTCTGGTTGGAAAAATCAGACGAAGCGGATTGATCGAGGTTCCTCTTGGGATATCCTTAAAGAAAATAATTTTTGATATCGGAGGAGGAACACAAAAGCCGTTTAAAGCTGTTCAGACAGGAGGGCCATCGGGCGGATGTATCCCAAAAGAACTGCTTGATACACCCGTAACATATGAAACCCTGGCAAAGGTTGGATCGATCATGGGATCGGGCGGATTGATTGTGCTCGACAATGATACCTGTGTAGTTGATGTAGCGAGATATTTCCTCGATTTTATTCAGAAAGAATCATGTGGAAAATGTACACCATGCCGGGTTGGCACACGACATATGGTCGAAATTCTTGAAAAAATATGCAAGGGAGAAGCCGAAGCATATTATCTCGACAAACTTGAATCACTGGCAAACCTGGTAAAATCCACCTCACTTTGTGGATTAGGACAAACAGCACCCAATCCCGTTCTGTCTACACTCCGGTACTTCAGGCAGGAATATATAAAGCACGTTGACGAGTACTACTGCCCGGCACTTGTTTGCAGTTCTCTTATAGAATACACTGTTATAAAAGACAAATGTACCGGATGTCAGCGTTGTGTTTCTGTTTGTCCAACCGATGCCATAACCGGACCCCGCTCCGAGCCACATAATTTAGACCCCGACAAATGCATAAAATGCCGTGCCTGTTACGAAATCTGTCGCTTCGATGCAATTGCCGGTAATGCTATTGTAATTACATCTAAGAAAGAAGAATAATTATCACAGCATGTGTAATAATTGCAAAAGTTTTAGAGAATGAAAATAACGATCGACAATACAGAAATATACGCCGTGAAGGGTGAAACAATTCTTAATGTTGCTGCAAAAAACGATATATATATTCCATCGCTGTGTGCGCATCCCGATCTGGTGCCTTATGGTGGGTGCAGGTTGTGTGTAGTCGAGATTGACGGGCATAAAGACTATCCGACGGCATGCACTACTTTAGTAGAAGAAGGCATGACAGTTCGCACCAACACCAAAACACTAAATGAAATGCGAACTGAGTTAATCCAGCTAATTTTGAGCGAACATCCAGCTGCCTGTTTATTATGCGATGACATTGAAGGATGTTCGGTTTTCCAGGGAACAATACGAAAAGTTGGAATCACAACTGGATGCCGATGGTGCCCGAACGATAAGGACTGTGAGTTACAAAGGATTGTCGAAAACCTTGATATTCATGATTTAACACTGCCCGGATTATACCGTGATATTCCAATCGAGAAGTTTGATCCTTTCTTCGACCGGGACTACAATCTTTGTATTTATTGTGGCCGGTGTGTCAGAATATGTAATGAATACCGGAAAAGTTCGGTGTTATCGCTCAAACAGCGTGGAAAATTTACTACCATAGGGCCGGCCTACGAGAACACACACATCGAAGCCAATTGCGAATTCTGCGGGGCCTGCGTTACTGTTTGCCCAACCGGAGCCATGTCGGAAAAGAGTAGGAAATGGTGGGGTGCCCCAGATAATTACCAATCGTCGGTTTGTCCGTTATGTAGCCTGAACTGTAATCTGCAGGTACTCACACTTAAAAACAAAATTGTAGGCACCATGCCACTGGGCAAACCACACGAAGCAGGTGGTAATTTGTGTGTAAAAGGAAGGTTTGGATTAGCCGAGCTTGTTAACAGAGCGGTTAGGATACTTGAGCCAGAATACCGGTTCGACGAAGGTTATGGCATTGTTTCCTGGGATGTGGTCCTTGAAAAAACCAAAGAAATATTTCAGGATATTGAGCCGGGGCGTTCTGCCCTCCTCCTCTCCCCCAGCCTAAGCCTCGAAGAAATGCATACTGCAAATCATGTAGCAAAAGAGATTTTACAAACAGATATAATCTCATCATCATGTATAAATAACAACTTGATGACCTATAGTCGAATGTCTGCAAATTCAATATCATTAAGCGAACTGAAAAAGGCTAAAGGAATTGTTTCATTCTTCCTTGACGGGAACTATAAATTTGCTCCTGTTTCATTAATTATTAAAGAATTAGCATCGAACAATTTGCCATTCTATCAGATAGGCTGGATAAAAGATACAAGCACACGATTTGCAAAGCATCAATTTACATATCCTGATGAAGGATACGAGGAATTTATCGAAAAAATAGCTGTATCGGTAGAAAACAACAACAATGATATTGCTGATCTGAATGGATTAACAGATTTACTCATCTCAAATAAAAAATGTGTAATTGTTATTGGTCCTGAAGTAATGGCACTTAGCAATTGTCGCTACCTTCTTGATAAAATCCTAAGAATTGCACAGCTTTCGAATGCCAAAATCTATATGCCAAATCAGTTTGGAAATCTAAACGGATTATTAAACCTGATCAGCATAAAACCTTTTAGCGAGGTACAGCAAAAAATAGCAGATAATAAAATTGACCTGATCTACCTGGTAGGTGACAGCCCGTATAGTGAGAGACCAAATGTCGATAAAATAATTTATCAAAATGCCTTTCCGCCACCGGAAAATATATTAGCCGATGTGATAATTCCGGCATCGCTTTGGGGCGAAGCAAAAGGATCGTACCTTAACTCCGACGGCCAGATAAAAAAATCAAAGGCCCTTGCCGAGCAGCATGGATATTCGCGCTCGCACGAAGAAATCCTACGAACACTGGCAAAGACCTTTAAGATAAAAATACCAAAATTTACCTCAAAACTAATCAGACCGGTATTGGAAAACGAAACTTATATCAAAGCTGAAATGATTCCTGTTGGAGTAAGAGACAAAAATTTCCCCTATATATTGATCCAGGAAAAGTCACAACACACCTACAACTCACTTAACCTCAGCACCGGAATCGAAGGATTTGGTGAACTGGTAAAGATCAACCATATTTTAATTAATCCTGCCGATGCAAAAAATCAGGGAATAAAAAATGGCGATAAAGTAATTGTGATTTCGAATAAAAATGAAAAATACTTTACTGCTGAAATCAAGAAAAATATGACAAAGGGAACTTTTCTTTTGGCCCTGGAAAATGGCCGGCTTGAGTTCGAAAGTAACCCATGTCCAGTTAAAATAAGGAGGGAAAATGTTTGAAGTTATTGAAAGAAAAATGATTGTCCCCAACCTGCACTTACTTGTTTTAAAGGCCCCGGAAGTAGTGCAGGAGATTCAAGCCGGACAGTTTGTTATAGTACATTCTGGCGAAGGAGCTGAACGCATACCACTTACCGCTGCCGACTGGGATAAAGAAGAAGGCACACTCGAAATTGTTTTTATGGAAGTGGGTACTTCTACCAACAAGCTTGCCGAATTACAGCCAGGCGATACAATTCCAACTGTAGTTGGCCCTCTTGGCCGGCCTGCAGAAATATCCAATTTTGGTACAGTTGTTTGTATCGGTGGATGTTTTGGAATGGGCTCTATTTATCCGGTTGTTAAAGCGCTCAAAGAGTGTGGTAATACTGTAATCACTATCATGGAAGGGCGAAGTAAAAACCTGCTATACTGGGAAGACAAATTATCGGAATATAGCGACCGGATTATTAAATTAACCCGCGATGGCAGCTACGGATATAAAGGCCATATCAAAAAAGGCGATGACCTGATAAGGGAAATAGGAATTTTACCCGATCGGATAATTGCCAATGGCTGTACCACATTATCTTACAAAACCTCGAAAGAATATGCACATTACGACATCCCGGTAATTGTAACACTTAATACCATAATGATCGATGGAACAGGAATGTGTGGGGTTTGCAGGTGTTCTGTAAATGGCGAAATGAAATTTGCCTGTGTCGACGGACCACATTTCGATGGCCGTTTTGTCGATTGGGAAGAGTTATCGAAACGTCGTCAGCAATATATTACCGAAGAAGCTTTCTTAGTTCACCATTCTGGATGCGGAGGAAATTAATATGGGAAAACTAAATTTAAACAGGATTGATATGCCCAAACAGGCAGATTTTATCAGGCGAAGGAATTTCGCTGAAGTAGCCTTAGGTTATACTGATGAGATGGCTGTTGAAGAAGCAAAAAGATGCCTCGATTGTAAAAAACCTTTCTGTGTTGATGGATGCCCGGTTGAAATTGATATCCCGGGATTTATACGGCAAATTGCAGTCAATAACTTTTCAGGGGCAATTAAAACACTTAAAGAAAAAAATTGCCTGCCCGCAGTGTGTGGCAGAGTATGTCCGCAGGAAGAGCAGTGCGAAATTAAATGCATACTCGATAAGAAGGGGGCTCCTGTTGCAATTGGACGACTCGAACGATTTGCTGCCGATTGGGAAGCAGCCCAAACAAAAATTGAAATACCTTCATTAGGCAAAAGAACAGGAAAAAAAGTCCTTGTAATCGGTTCTGGCCCGGCCGGTATAACTGTTGCCGGAGACTTGATTCTACTTGGCCACAATGTTTCAATGTACGAAGCACTACACGAACCAGGCGGTGTTCTTACCTATGGTATTCCAGAATTCCGCTTGCCTGGCAGAATTGTTCAGCGTGAAGTAGAATACCTTCAGCAATTAGGAGTAAAACTGGTCAATAATTACGTAGTTGGAAAAACCAGGTCGTTAAAAAAACTCCAGGAAGATTTCGATGCCATTTTTCTTGGCACGGGAGCCGGCTTACCCTGGTTTATGGAAATTCCGGGCGAGAACCTGAACGGCGTTTATTCTGCAAACGAATATCTTACAAGGGTAAACCTGATGCGAGGATTTGAATATCCCAAAACGTATACCCCTATTATCCGTCATAAAAGGGTTGCAGTTGTTGGCGGCGGCAATGTAGCCATGGATTGCGCACGAACCGCTCTCCGTTTAGGTGCCGAAGAAGTATATATCGTATATCGACGTTCCGAAAAAGAACTTCCGGCAAGGCTTGAAGAGTACGAAAATGCTGATGAAGAAGGAGTAATTTTCCATTTTCTTACCCTACCCGAAAAATTAACAGGTGATGAGAATGGCTGGCTAAAGGAAATTGAATGCTCGAAAATGGAGCTGGGCGAACCAGATTCATCAGGTCGCAGAAGGCCACTACGCATAGATGGCTCAGAATTCATTATGCCAATGGATGCCTGTATTGTAGCCATTGGAAATAGCCCGAATCCAATTATTCCTGATACCACACCTGAATTGGAAGTCTCAGGAAAGGGTACTATTGTAGTAGATGAAGAAACCGGAAAAACATCCATCGACCGGATCTGGGCAGGAGGCGATATTGTAACCGGTGCTGCTACAGTTATTCTGGCCATGGGAGCAGGAAGAAAGGCAGCACGCGCCATGCATGAATATTTAATGGCATAATAATAATGGCATTTGATGAGGGCAAAATGCAAGAATTTATACATTTTTCGAAACTGCACCAATGTCATATTAATGTTCTAATGATGTAAAAGCCGCCTTTATTGTTATATGTAATGAGTTTTAGGTAACCGGGAGGGCAGTGGCCATAAATTTATTCCGAAATATGAATGGTCGCCCAAATTAGTACCAAACCTTCCCTTACCCCGACTGATCATAGTTTCACCTTATAATCAATATGCGAAAGGTAAAACTGCCTGGCTGAGGATAGCCGGGGCTTTAATTGGTCAATTTTGGGAACTACGTCCTAATTGGTTAACTTTACATCGGAAGGACTGAGCCGAACACCGTAGCATAGCCTATCCCTGAAATGAAGGACAGGCCATCTACTTAACGTTGCAGCTAATGCAAGAAGGAATTTGCGAAACTCACAGGTAAATAATATTATACTTTTATTGTTTTTGGGTAAATAATAATTTACCTTTGTCGTACCAAAATAATCAAAAGACGGACTAATGAAATGTTCTGAACTTTACAAAATATTGACCAGAGAAGGTTGGTATGTAGTTTCTCAAAAAGGTTCACATGCCAAAATGCGACATGATAAGAAACCTGGAATATTAATTTTCCCGAATCACGGCTCACAAGAAGTTGGAAAAGGGTTAGAAAAGAAGATTTTAAAAGACGCTGGTTTAAAATAGGACGAAATGGAAAAGTTAAAAGAAAAGATAAAATTAATTGTAGAAAAGACCGATACAGGATTCTCATGTTATTCTGAAAATTATCCAATTTTTACAACAGGAAAGACAATCCCAGAATTATTTGAAAATTCATATGAAGCCGCAAACTTATATGGGGAAGAAGATGGAATTGAGATAACTCATGCGGATATGCAATTTGAAATTGATTTTCAACAATTCTTTCAATATTATAAAGTAATTAATTCAAAATACTTAGCCGAAAAGATTGGAATGAATCCAACGCTGTTATCGCAATACGTTCAAGGGCATAAAAAACCATCGGAAAATCAAACAGAGAAGATTTTATATGGAATCCATCAAATAGGTCAAGAATTGTCTGAGATAAATTTAATATATAGGCGATGATGAAGCACTAGCAGCAACAAAATAGCATAGCCAATAGCGAAAAGACCGCTACTTGGCCATCCACAACACGTTATAGCCAATTGTAAAAAAAAGTAGAATAAATGGAAATAGCTTATGAAAATTTTAAAATTGAATTATTTAATGATTCTACTTTTACTCCGAATTCAACGGATAATTTAAATTCATATGACCATGAATATCCAGAAAGATCAGATTTATCTTCTAGAAATATCAGTAGTACAAAAACCGCAATAAAAGTATATGACAAATTAATTCTTCTTAAAAGCGCGATTATATGTGAACCAGGTGGAATAACAATTGAATCAGAGACTTCATACGTTATAAAGGACTTTGTAATATATCTTATTGCAAGGGATTTAGTTTATTCATTAAATATTCCTGACCTTTCACTGAATTGGGCTAAAGAATGCGACTCTTTGAGTTGCCATGCAATTTATAAACTTGAAAATGACTTTTTAGTACATGGCGAACTAGATATTCTCAGAATTGATAAAGAAGGAGAAATAAAGTGGAGATTTGGTGGTAGACAAAATTGGATTAATCCATCTGGAAAACCAGAAGTGACGATTGAAGGGAATCAGATTAGACTTATAGATTTTGATTCGACTGAATACATTATTGACTTTGATGGTAATCAAAAAAAGATTCGCAAGAAATGGTGGAAATATTAACAACAGGCTATAACAACTAAGCGTCCTGCCTGCTTGTAAAGCAGTAGTTGGATGCAGTGTTGACAGCCTGTCCCGTACCTTGATCGGGAAAACCGGATTTGGCTCTATGGGGATTGATGTTTGTGGAATACCCCCCAAAGCAATGTCATTAAGTTAAGCCCTAAACGACTGCCACATAGGCTCTATGCGGTTTT
>CAYLZH010000157.1:0-11964 GCA_964388245.1 uncultured Bacteroidales bacterium | reverse complement strand
TGCGATTTTGTTAGTATTAAAGCTACCCTGGTCCTCCAGCCACGATTCTACTTCAACCAGGTTTTCTTCACCATTCCAGATTTTGATAATGAAATCCTCATTTTCAATTAATCCATCAATCTCAGGAGTGGTTTCATCATTGCCCCAGAGAGTAACCGGGGTAAAGTTGCCAGTTATCACTGAAGATCCGACAAGCATTCCGGATGTTGTAAACACTCCTATTTCATTGCCACTTTCGAAATCAGTTGATATAATCCCCAAAGTCATATTGTTGCCCGTAGTCTTGTTTTGCTTAAAATGAATGGGCTCAGGCACAGAAATAACCTGTTTGGTGAAAGAAATTGAATTGGCCGGATAGGTGAAGGTTTGAAGTGAATTCATCTTAATCTGATAACCTTCCCCTGGATTCATATTACCAATAGAATTAATATTCCACTGCGGCCAGTATGTATAACCATCGCCATTTTTTACAATTACAATCTCGGCAGCAATGGTACTTAGCATAACATCCATTGGAGCAGAAGACTGCCTAAGGTAACCAAGAAAGCTCCAACCCTGCTCTATTGTAATATTTGTACTCTCAGGAACAACTGCAAAACCTTCAACAGTCATGGTTTGAACTGAATTCATCTTTATCTTATATCCATCACCAATAAGAATGTCACCAATATAATTAAGTCCCCACTGTGGCCAATACGTATTTCCATCTCCATCTTTAGAGATTACAACTTCAGATATAAATGGACTACACAAACTGTCGATATCGGCCTCGAGAGGATCAATATAGCTTGAGAAGAAACTCCAGCCCTGAGGCAAGTCGATATATTGATAATTTACAGTAAAGGCTTCGAGCGATACCAAACCACTCATCCCATTTGTAGTATATGTGTCAATATTAGGCATGATTGGAGGCTGCATATAGGTTGCTTGCGCATCGAATTCTGTTTCGTCAATTGCCCTCCAGATTTTCCATTTAAAAGTTTCATTGCTTGAAAGACCATCCAATCCGGCTGTTTGCACATCATCCCCCCAGGCAGTCATGGAAATGTTTTGGCCTGTCCATTTCTCATAACCGGCACAAGCAAGTGTTCCGAGTGAATCGTAAAATACCCCGACATAATCGCCAATGGCAATTTGATTACTATCAATGGTAAGTGATGAATATGATTGAATAAGTATGGTATGGGAATTTCCGGTATTCGTAATTGTCCAGCCGGGATTGCCTGGTTGCAGGATGCTTTCGGTTGAATAGGCCGATTGATGTACCTCTTTAGTTATAGAATCCTGTACAAATACTATAACACTTAAATCAGACATTTCTTCAACATTTGTTCCTGACAAATCAAACAGATGTGTGTAGGAATAGACCAGGCCGGAAAAAAGATCAATTGATTGTCCAATTCCTTCATTTAACATGGCATGACAAACATTATGAAATTCTGTTTGTCCGTTCGTGCCAATATTACCTATGGTTATATTCTCAATAATTGCAACATGTAACCTTGTAGTACCTGAAACAGAAATAACAGGATCAATCATTAGATCTACAAAAACATGATTGCCTGAGATGGAATGTGTTGATGAAATTTCAATCATTGAAATCTGGTTATATATAGAATCGAACAAAGATGTATTATACATAATCGGATTTATTGTATTTCCACCATCGATTAATAATTCAGGAATACCAGTAACATTATAATACATCCGACGGTTAAATCCTGAAGGTATAAAATAAGGATCACCATTACCCGGCCAATCCATTTGGTATTTAATAAGCGTGTATTGGCCTGGGTAGTTGCTTAACACATTACTTAGTGTATCGGCTCCTGCATTACAGAGTGTACTGGTGGAACTGGTAAAAACTTCATGCAACGGAATCCGTTGTATAAGCTGAGTAAGTATTGTAATTGTCCCTGATTCTGTATTATTTGCTATATTACCATCCTGTACACCATTTACAGATTCAATCTGAACAACCCAAGGAATAGTGCCCGTAATTATGGGTATATAGGAGGTTAAAATACAAAAACCAATTGTATCTCCCGTTTGTAGACTTAATCCATTCAGGTTGATGTTGGTTATGTTTGTAATGTCGAACACACAGGACAAAGCAATACTTGTAATCAGATTATTTCCGGTATTTACAACAGTACCACATAAAAAAACATTTGTCCCAACTATTCCATAAGCAGGCATATCAATATGTACAATCCCTGCATCATTGTCGTTTGCAGCTAATACGGTTGAAAATTGTAATTCATTTTCATATGCCGTACCCACATAATTGGTAGCATATGACATTACATTCAAGGTTGTATCTGGTATCAATCCGGTTACGTTGCTTACACATGTTCCGATAACTGAATCATCATTAATATGAGAATCTGATTTTGCTGGATTTCCATAGGTATTCTGATAGATAGGTGTCGGAATTAGAATTTGGGAGGCTGAAGCTTGTCCGGGTAACTTTGTACTATGGATTAAAAACACACAAATTATAAATATTCCAAATAATATATTTTCTGTCTTTCTCATTCTTTAAGTTTGATCTTGTTCTGCAATTGACAATAAACCTGAACTACCGATTTGGATCTCATGGGCAATATGTTTTGTAAAAGAAAATAAAACTTTATAATCGTAAAATATAATTCCATAAATAATATTTATTATCAAAATACTTGTGACTGAATTATTTATCATCTTTTTATGGAATATACAATACGAATTTTAATATGTATATGTAAATCAGTGACTTTTATTTAACCATTTGGCTCACAATATACATATTTTTATTTTACAATAGTTAGATTCTGAAGGTTTTTATTTCCGACAGTATACAAGGGCAACATATTGAGTTTCATATCACGAAGCCTCTTCTGTAAAATTAGTCTAAATAAAAACTACTATGCGCCAAAAGGATTAACAGTTTAGATTGTTTTGGGAAAATAGCAGTTACAATTAATGCTTAACGACTTGCTCTATTTTACAGAATATAACTTCTTGCAGTATTATTAGTAAGGCTCAACAAATGGAGCTGGACTGATGCAGTATCTATTTGATTCTGTAGTTTCAAACATCGCCATTTCCAGCTTAATAGTTTTCTAATCGTACCAGGTGTGCCTATAGAATATGTGTCTTTTGAGGGAGGTTTCTTTCTAATCTTTGTCAATATTTGACAAATAGTCAATTGGATTTAAATAGAACATTTTTTTCCATCCTTGTCTGGCCTTATCAACTCTCCAGATATACGGAATAATAGTAACTATCGAGTAATGTAAATGTGGTGCTTTGCCATAGGCGTTTCCGCTTGAACCAACTGTGCCGATCACTTCCTCTCGACTCACCCATGTTAGGGAAGAAATTTTTAAGTCCTTTAAGTGAGCATAATAATGCATTCTCCATTTAGGCCCAAGTATGAAAACAACATTTCCTCCAACTTTGATTTTCCCGGAGTATAGAACAAATCCGATTGTTGAAGACATTAGTTCGGTGCCTTCGTCCGCAAAAATGTCAACCCCTTTATGTGTTATGGATTTCCCCCATGGATAATACCAAAAAGTATCCTTGTTATAGTCTGATTCTGTTGCGCCTTTTACAGGCATGGAAAATTTCTGGGGTAAAATTAATCCAACGGAAATAATCAGAATAATTATAAATCCTATTTTGTATCTATTCTTCAAATGCTCCTGGTTGTTACCGTTACAGCCAACTTGTACTCTTAAGCAAATTCAAATCAGATCGGAATGTTGATATCACTCAAATTATTCCCACAAAATCATCTGCTAATTTGCCGGATAAGTCAGGCTTTGTTGCGAATTCATTTTTATAGGATAACCTTCGCCGGGAATCATGTCGCCAATAGTGTTTATCCCAAATTGTGGCCAGTATATTTGACCTGCACCATTTTTAACAATTATAACTTCAGAAATTATTGGGCTTAACATTGTTTCGATGAGCGCCGGATACTTTCTCAAATACCCCAGGAAGCCCCATCCCTGATCAATAACAACAGGTGTGCTCTCAGGCGGCACGGATGTTCCGGTTACCGGAAGTACCTGGGCCGACAACAATTTTATTTGATATCCTTCACCAATCAAAACATTGCCCACAGTATTTATACCCCATTGAGGCCAGTAGGTATTTCCATCGCCATCTTTCCCGATTATTACTTCAGAAATAATTGGTCCGAACAAACTATCTATGTTAGGCTCCAATGCATTGATGTAGGTCGAAAAATAGCTCCACCCCTGTGGCAGGATTAAATTCTGAACATCCAGGCTATTTGCAGTTAGCGATATAATTCCACTAATTCCATTAACTGAAAACAAGCCGGTATTGGGCATAACCGGTGGTTGTATATATGTGGCAACAGCATCAACCGTTAAATTATCGGTAGCACGCCATATTTTCCACTGAAATTCTTCCCCGGTTAAGAATCCATCTTTGGCAGTACTTTGCGAGTCGTCGCCCCATGCAGCAAGCGCAATAGTTTGGCCGGTCCATTCAACATAGCCCCCACAGGCCTGAATACCAGCTGAATCATAAAATACACCGATATAATCACCGGGCAAAATTTGAATACCATTTATGGTAACAGAAACGGTATCCTGTATCAGTACGGAATGAGAGCTTCCGGTGTTGGTATAAATCCAATCAGGAGCAGTAGCCGAAAATGACATCGAAGCCCAGTTCGATTGATAGATATATTTTGACACGCTATCCTGAACAAAAACCACAACCGATAAATCAGAAAACTCTTCTACTGTGTTGCTTATTGGAAATGTATAGGAATAATTAAAATTATAAGGTGTGCCACTTGAAAGTTGATTAATTGAAGTTCCATTTTCATCAGGCAACATTTTTTTCATCACATAGGTATTCGAACTAACTTGCTGGCAATTTACATTGCTATAGGTTTCGTTTTCAATAATCGCGATATGCAATCGCATATCCGGATTCGTAAAAGCTGATGATGACAATAACAACACCTCAACATCAACCTGATTACCTGACACATAAGAATTAGCCGATAAGGTTAAACTTGTTGTGTCGAAGAAATAGCCATCATGGATCAAGGTATCAGTAAGGTTCATTGGATGTGTCCCAAAAGTTCCGTTTAAATACAGATATGGATTCCCGGTAACATTATAAAAGTTATATTTTGCTGTAGATTCCGGTGTGTCATAACCATCGCTGTAAAATGGTGAAGGATACCGGATTACGGAACAATGATTGCCAACTGAATTAATTATTTCCTGAAACGATTGCTCATATTCGCAGCACCAGGTACAGGTATTATTACCCGACGAGAAATATTCGACTAAAGGCAATCGGTTGTTTTCCACCGAAATTACTTCAATCAATTTATCAAGGGTATTATTTTGAAGATTATTGTCGGAAGGGTATGAATTAACATCGGAAATCCAAACCTGCAAATTATAAAAACCCGATGCCTGCGCCAGATAAGTATCAGGATGAATAAACTCAAAGACTTCTCCGGATTGCAAATACACTCCTGAAAATTGGTGCGAATGAATAGCACCGGTCCCAACCAGCCAGTTTACAACAATCGACTCAATGCCTAATAATCCCTGATTTGCGACAACGCCCTTTACAACAACATGTTGTCCAAGCTCCTGAATCTCGTAAGTTGATATTTCCGTAAGCTCAGCATCCAGTGTATCAGGGCTGATTATATTAAAATTATCAATTGCACAACCCTTTAACCATTCCCCATTATCGCTATAATGGATACTGAATAGAACTGGAGCTACGCCCGAATAAGCCGACAAGTCATACGATAAACTTTCCCACTGAGTACTTCCCTGCAAAACATCAAGCGTTATCCAATTTTGCCCGTTATCGGTTGAAACGTCAAGTGTGGCTGTTTCATGGATACCATTCGCCGAGGCAGAATTAAAAAATATCTCGAAGCTAAGGGATGGAGAATATTCGTTGGAGAAATCAAAGCATGGAGATATTAACCTATCCGATGATTTATCACAGTTACAGGTATCGTCGTTTGTTGCAACAAAGTTAGTATGAGCCGGGATATTCCACAACAAGCTTCCTGACAAAGTTGAATCGCCATAAAGCCATCCGCCATCACTTGCACTGCTTTGCTGGTTCCATCCGGCAGGCAAAGCACCCCCTTCGAAATCCTGAATATATGGAGGCGTCAGGCATACTACCGGCAGTTCATCAGCCCATGCTGATTGGTGAACATAAGTCGAGTTTTCATCCTGAACAAAAATAACCACTGAAAGATCTGAGAATTCTTCAACAGTATTATTCGATCCGAAGGTATACATCTCGAAAAGTGAAATTTCTGAGTTTGCCGACAGGGTTGGTATTGCAGTACCTGCCGCCCCGGGTAGCATTTTTTTAAGTACATAATGTGCAGCGTTCGGATTTGCACAGGAAACATTGTTAAAGGTCTGGTTTTCAACAATGGCAATATGGGCTTTAAGGCCTGGAATATTGATGTTGTTTAATGTGGAAATCTCTGCCTCAATAACTATTGTTTGCCCAACAACAAAGAAACCTGCATTAATAATTATACTGCTTGTGTCCGACATTGCATTTAAAAAATATGTACTGTCAAAAGATGCAGGGTTTAGACCGGCAATACCATTCAGTCTGACATCCGGTATATCTGAAAGACTGTAAAAATTAAACCGGTCGCCCGATTCAGCAATGTAATAAGGATCGCCATTCAAAGGCCAGTTCTGGGGATAAGTAATCATAGCAAAATCACCTGAATATGCAACCAGGCTATCCTGAAAGTTCTGGTTAATGTTACAACACGTTATGCATGAAGTATCATACGATGTAAAATACTCGACCAATGGAAATCTGAGTGCAGGCGGAACCGGCACAAAATGAGGATGTGATCCAAGATACTGAAACTCGTTTTGAGGCTTTACAACCCATTCGGAATTTTCAGCAGAGCTCCCTGCCGAAAAATTCCAATTTGAATTACCATATTCAACCGTGAATTTCCTGATAAGGGTATGATCTTTTGTTGCGTTGTTTATTCCGGCCACCTGCCAGCCATAACCAGGATCATTATCAGGATCACCAAAAATATCAACAATAACGGTATCCTGCCCGGTAATACGACAGAGTGCCCTGGCATCATCGCCATTATAATGTACCACTCCGGCAGATGGTATAATTTCATCAGCTTCGGCAAAATTGAACAGAGTGCTGTCAACTCCGTCGGCAATAATAACCCAAACATCACCAGGTAATATTGAATCACCAGCCGGAAAGTTATGATAATCCTGCCACCCTCCACCATTAGTAGATCCTGCAATCAGGTAATCATCGAGATATAATGTTGAGTTTGTAGGATTATAAATTTCAAGGGCTTTATTGTAGCTGCTTCCCTCGATATATTCTGAAAAAAACAAATCGCCGCCAACAAATCCGATATCATCGAAATATAAAACACTACCGTCCTGTAAATTAGCAGGATCGGAACTGATTACATTTATGTTTAAATAATTTGGCTGTGCTGTTGAGTAATAGTTTATCGGAACCTCAAAATAAACATAACCGTTGGTGCCGGTGCCATTATAAATACAAGAACCTATTGTGTCAAGAATTGTATTTGTTTGCTCATCAAAATCAAGCAATACTACTTCAACAAAACACTGATCGTTGCCTGCCGGAATATAATTGTAATAGCCTGTCAAATACTCAGGCCGAAAAGGAAATGGAATTCCCCCGTTTATATCAATCTCCTGTGTAACCATATTCAGACTTAGGTCGCCAAGGGTAAGAAATCCTGGAATAGTTACAGGAAATCCAAATATAGGTATTTCTTTAGTTTCTAATCGTACAGCATGATTTCCTGATTGTACTACAGAATTTTCCTGAAACACCACATATGTGGTATTGCCTGGAATAGTGACAAGAATCTGGTTGGGAGATTCCCATCCGGTTGGATTGTCATACGTTAGGCCGGCATCCCAACTTTCGAGGCCGGCGTTTGGCAACATGGTGGTTTGAGCAGTTACTACTCCCGATAAAAACATAACACAAAGGATCAGTGCTATTCTTTGCGACAGATAATTCGTTTTCATACTTTGCAGGTTTACGATTAGATGTTATATTGCTTTCAAGCTTTATTAATGATATTGGTGGAAAGTTATTACAATTTTGATATTTATTCAAATTTAATGTTGAGTTAAACAAAAAAAACCTGACAAGCTATAAAATCAAATTGATTTCCGGATAATCGAACTTGCTGAATGTTTATTTTGCTACTTCAAGAATATCTGATGGAACTAAAACATTTTTACCGTATCCCTTTTTTGTAACATTAATCATGGCCCGGCCAATCTGTTTTGTGTCAACTACCGATTTTGGAGCTATTAGTTTGATTACAAACAACAACCATTTCAAATATTTAATCATGATACGATATATCTTACTACTTGGCACTATTCCATTGCGTGGAATAATAGCACCGGGTCGGTACATATAAGCCTGTTTAAATCCTAACTTCAGCAAATCATTCTCGGTTTTTCCTTTTACACGAGCCCACATAACTTTTCCTTTTTCTGTGGAATCTGTACCCTGTCCTGATACATAAATAAAAGTTATATCCGTATTAATCGACAATAATTCTTTTGCCAGTGCCAATGTATACTGATAAGTCAATTTCGCAAATTCAGATTCATCCATGCCTGCTGAAGAAACACCCATACAGGCATAGCATGCAGCATACCCAACCAATTGTGTCTTAATAGAAGAATAATCAGAGAAGTCAGAGTGTATAATCTCTTTCAATTTTGGATGAGTCATCTCCAACGACCGACGTGAAATTGATAATACCTCGCGGACTTCGTTTGATTCAAGACATTCTAACAAAACACCTTTACCAACCATCCCTGTTGCCCCTGTCACAATTACTTTCATACTATTGTTTTATTTTTATATGTACCCTGGTAAAGATAAGACACTTCCCGGAATTTTCAACCAACAAACACAACAAGGATAAACAGTTGTTGTTTCCCATTTGTTGCACTTTATTAATGCCATAATCCCCGGCTTACTACCTGTGATATTCACTTGTTTTGTGTGCAGAATATCACATTTCGTATTATATTTTATCGGCTTCTGGATACAAGAAATTTAGCTTTTAATCACTTTTAATGAATACATATATGGAATTTTATCACCATATTTTTCAAACACCCATTTCCCTGACTCAACCTCGATCATCTTGTTAAAACAATTATATACCTGATAAGGAAATTCTTTGAATGATTCTATTCGCAAACCTGTGTCGAGAAAACTGCTAATTACCTCACTCAGACTATGATGCCACTCAATATGTTTAAGGTTTCGCTTAAATGCTTTCGAGTTATCAGTATAGGTGGTTTCCACGAGGGTTTCGAGATGTGAAGTCTTGAAATAGGATTCCTTTATTTCAAGGTCATTCTCATCTAAGGTGTAAACAAATGGATGAAACTCTACCATATAAAAGAATCCTGTTGTTTTGAGAAATCGCTGAATCAGTTTGGCCCAATCATCCAGGTCATTCAGCCAATTGATTGCGCCATATGATGTAAAGATGATATCATACTCTTCATTTATAATCTCGTCTAATTCATAGATATTTGCATTTATGAATCTGGCAGGGATAGATAATTCGTTTGATAATTGCCTGGCGAATTTTATGGATACATCCGAAAGGTCAACGCCTGTAACGATTGCTCCAAGTCTGGCAAGTGATAAAGTATCCATACCAAAATGGCATTGAAGGTGAAGGATATTTTTCCCCGACACATTCCCTAATTCCTCCAACTCAATTTGATTGAGCGATGTAGATCCTTTCTTAAAAGTATCCAAATCGTAAAAATCTGAATCAACATGTAAGGGTGTCAATTCGTTCCAACTCACCCTGTTTATTTCGTAATAATTCATTTGTAATATACTTATCTGTTTTTTTTCAATGATTTGTCTAAATTGCGTTTTAATGCAGATTAAGATTTTTACTATGAAGCCTATTTCTAATATTTATCCAATAAAAGTACTTAACTGTATTTTGTTGGTATTAGTTTATTTCTACTTTCTAATTCAATATTTAACCGATCATGAGGTTTTTCTGCTTCGTCCTCAGTCAAATCTTGCCCAAATCTTCATATTAAATTTGAATTTTTATAAATAATTTTCCCGCTTCCTACTCCACTTAACTTAATCCAACAGCTTGTTTCTTTATCATAGCTTTACTTTTCAAAGTCTTAAAACTAATTAATCTCTATAAAAAATATAGTAGTTGAGATGCCTTTTTGTATTGTTAGAGTACCATTTCTATCTCTGGCTGAAACGGGCAAGCTCACTTCCAATTTTTCAGGATCTCTTCTTTTCTGAACTTTACCATCCGCATTATCAGGTCTTTAGGTAAGGGTTTGTTCAAAGGAAACTGAACTGAACCTTTTCCTTGCTTATAATCCTTTAGTTCATCAGAGAACTTTGCCATGGTAGTTGGAAAGGGATAGAGCCCGACAAATTTTGCATATCCGGCCATCATAATCTGTTGATCCCTTTTTCCTCCCGGAACTAACGTATAAGAAGGAACTTTATAATTCAAAATTTCAATAGCATCAGGAGCAGCTTCTTTGATAATACTTCTTAAATCCTGTAAAACTTTTTGCACTTCCTTCGGTTGACTGGCGATATAGTCATCAATTGTCTCGAAGTTTGGCATTGGTCCTTTTTTTCCCATATAATTTCCTGTTTTTTTCTGAAATGTAAAAATTGTTGTTACGGCTACTGCTTTACAAGAAGGCAGGACGCTTAGTTGTTAGGGGGCGTAATTTATTCTTTATTAGTCTTAAAGGAAAGTCAGTCCAATTTTTCTATTCAGTCCAGTTTCAAAAATTCGAATTAATGTTGAAAGTTGAATATTTCCTTTCGCATTCTCAATCTTCGAAATATAACTCTTCTTTGTCCCTGCCTTTTCTGCTAGTTGTTCTTGAGTTAGTTTCGCTTCTCGACGAGCTTCTTTTAACATCTCACTTATAATAAACATTTGAGCTTTCTCCTCATACATGTTCCTGCTTTCTGAACCAATTTTCCCTTGTTCTCGCTCAATCAATTCATCAAATGTCTTTATGTTACTATAGTCTACCATGATTTTATTTTTTTAAGTCAAAATATTCATTTTTTAATTTCATTGCTTTTTCAATTTCTTTCTTTGGTGTTTTCTGCGACTTTTTTTGGAATCCGTTAAAAATGATGATTAGTCTACCCTTGTCAAAACAACAAAAAGCTTGATAAATGTTTGATTGGTATTCAACTCGAATTTCAAAAAGTCCATCGTATCCAGTCATTGGCGACAAGAACTTTTTGGGTACCATTTCAACCTGTTTTATTAAATCGAAAACATATTGAAACTTTGATTTCATATTATTGTCAATCGATTTATAAAATTCTATAAAGTATTCACCATGAAAAATGATTTTTCTGCTCATTCTGCAATGTTATCATAAAAGATAACATATTCAAAGTTTATTTGCTGAAATTCTCAGTAAATAAGTTGTTCTCCGGACAGTTTTATGCCCCCTAATGTTTAGTGTATGATTTCGTAATGGATTGCGTACTGCTTTCATATCTACCGTTACCGAAGTTGAAGCGGGAGATAATGTCTTCGCATAGCACTGACCCCTTTGTGAATTATACACATTGCTAGCAAAATGTGCTTACTGGATTAATTGATAATCTCGAATCAATAGATTCGCTGATAGATTCAATCGAGTCGCCAACTTCCGAATCATTTCGACTGTCAATCTACGCTTACGATTCAAAATCTCAGATACTCGACTTTTGCCACCAATCTCTGGTATCAAATCTACTTGTTTAAGGTGCATTTCTTCCATCCGAATCTTAATCGCTTCAATCGGATCCGGTGCTTCAATTGGATAATATTTATTTTCATATTCGTCA
>CAYLZH010000156.1:2365-12146 GCA_964388245.1 uncultured Bacteroidales bacterium | reverse complement strand
ATTTCGAGTTTCTTTAACTCGGTTTTCAAATATTCGGGATCGACCCCCAGGTCTTTTAATGCCCCTAAGTTCATATCGCCACTTATTCCCGAAAAGCAATCGTAATATAGTGTCCTGTTCATATTTATGTTTTCTATGTAGGTCTTGTCAAAACCTAATTATCATGTATTTATTTTATTAATATCCCAAACCCTACCACAACACTGATTCATCGTATTTTTTTTATTCGTAGATAAAATCAACCAATTCGTAGATTTATTTTGTGACACTTTCGTTTCGGTAGCTTCTTTGTCTTGTCATAAAGATTTTTTCACAGCTTAGTGTATGTTATTTCAGATTTGTTAACTATGGAAATTGAACAATTGATAGACCACCTTACTGAAGGGGAAATAACACCCGATCAGGCCAAGCATAAGCTTAACAGTTTGTTATTTGGAAATATCTCTCACCTAAACTTCGATCCTGCACGACGAAAGCGAACAGGCTTACCCGAGTTTGTTTTTTGCAGGAATAAATCGGTGGAACAAGTGAAGGGTATCTTCTCACACGCTTCGCAAAACAATCTGAATCTATTAGGAACCTGGGTTGCAAAGGAGGTTGCCGAAGAAGTAGTAGTTGCGCTACCCAACCTTACATATAATTCAGTGGGCCGAACTTTACTATGTGGACAAGGCCAGGCTATAAACGACAGTGCCTCAGTGGCCATTATCAGCGGAGGTACAAGCGACCTTCCGGTTGTAGAGGAAGCTGCCGACACCCTGAATTTCTTAGGAAATAAAACGGAGACCTTTTCTGACATTGGGGTGGCTGGAATACATCGACTGTTCGATAAGCTGGACCGGATAAAGGAAGCAAATGTAATAATTGCTGTAGCAGGCATGGAAGGTGCATTAGCAAGTGTTATTGCAGGTTTGGTAGATAAACCGGTGGTGGCAGTTCCAACGAGTGTTGGATATGGTGCCAGTTTCGATGGTCTGGCACCACTATTGGCCATGCTCAATTCTTGCGCCCCGGGCGTTAGTGTGGTGAACATCGACAATGGGTTTGGCGCAGCTTGTCAGGCGCATAAAATTAATCAGTTGATAATTGAATCTAAAACGAAAATCTAACGATATGCAGGAAGTAACAATATTGGTTTTTACCGCTCTTTCGCTGGGCTTTTTACACACTTTGTTAGGCCCCGATCATTATTTGCCATTTATTGTGTTAAGCAAGGCCCGTTCGTGGTCGCAGTCTAAAACAATGTGGATAACCTTCGCCTCAGGGTTGGGGCATGTTGGCAGTTCGGTGTTGATTGGTTTGCTTGGAATTGGTTTAGGCACCAGCTTACTAAGGCTGGAAGCTGTGGAAGCCAACAGGGCTGATGTAGCCGCATGGATGGTCATTGGATTTGGGCTTTTGTACAGCATATACGGTATCTGGCATCTGCAAAGCAAGGGAAAACATGTACATCTGTTTTCCTTCTTCACTCCCCGTAAAATAAAACATTCGCATGGCCCTGCCGGAGAGCATACTCATGAAAAAGCAAGTTATAAAGAACTTACTCCGTGGATATTGTTTTTGATTTTTGTCTTCGGCCCATGCGAAGTATTAATTCCTATGTTGATATTCCCAGCATCGCAAAGTAGTGGGGCAGCCATGTTTTGGGTGATCCTGGCCTTTGCGCTTTCCACTGTCCTTACCATGATGATTATGGTATATGTGGGCTATAAAGGATTGCGCTTGATTAAGTCGGAGAAATTTACACAGTATTTTCATCTTTTGGCTGGAATGATGATCCTCTTTTCAGGAATTGGGATTAAGTTTCTGGGACTGTAAAAACACAGGCTTCCAGAAATCACTATTAATTCAATTATTCAAAAAAAAACAACAGACATGAAAGAGAAAAATAAAATTAGGAGAAGAGATTTTGTTAAATTGTCATCAGCATTAGGGATGGCAGCAGTGTCGTTGCCATTGCTGAATTGTAATAAGGATGATGACCTGGATTTAGGAGACGACACCTACGATCCCGATTCGGGGATTATAAACGAAGATGTGATCCAGAAAATGGTAGATGAATCTATTATTCAATTAACCGGCAAATCGGATGTTGGTGAGGCATGGAAGAGTATTATGCCGGGCATTACAGCTAGCAGTGTGATAGCTATTAAGATTAATTGTCGTTCATCGGCTTTGCCAACCCACCCCGAGGTTACCTATGCAGTAACCAATGGTTTAAGCCAAATGCAAATCGACGGGGAAAGTTTTCCCGAAAACAACATCCACATATACGACAACCTAAAGGCGTATCTTTCGGAATCGGGATATACAGAGAATTCTTCGTCGGAAGGTGTGCAATGCTATCAGGAAACGAGCTTCTCCCAATCGTACACCATAAATGGAGTGTCGCAGAAGGTTTGCAGCCTGGTGCACGACGATGCTGATTTTCTGATAAACATAGGGGTGTTGAAAAACCATTCGTCGATGGCAGGGGTAACGCTTTGCATGAAGAACCACTTTGGCACCATCGACTCGCCACGCAATTTACACATAAACTATGGCGACCCGTACATTGGTGCTTTAAATGCCATTGAACCTATAAAAAGCAAACAGGTATTGGCTATCCTCGACGGGATTTTGGGTGCAGCCGAAGGCGGTCCTTACGGAAGCCCAACCTTTGTGGCCAACAAAATCATCATGAGCCAGGACACAGTGGCAGTCGATTACCTGGGCCGAGAATTGCTCATCGAACAGAACAGCAGCACCACCGATTGGGCTACTTATGTCGATTCGGCAGCAGATTATGGCATCGGCACCAACGACCCAGACAAAATGGAATTGGTAAACATCACAAATCCTTCAACAGACAACACGGTTAATACTACCCCTGCCTCATCGGGCGAAACCTTGTGTCGGGTTGTAATTGCCGAGGATGACGGTGCAACAAATGTGTAGGGGGTTAAATAAAACAAAATTTAGAATAATTTGTGTCATAATCAAAAGGTTTTAATTTACCCGGTCGTTTTTTTACTCCACTTAGCAACAATGTAAATTTAGGTGAATGTGGAATAAAAGCAAACCAAATCCTATACTTTGTAAAAAACAGTTTTAGCGTACCAATCTTTATAATAGCAATACGTGTTGCTTTCTTCTTATGGATAATACAACTGTAACTGAAAAAAAAATTGAATTCAGCAAAGTAGCACATTCAAATTCAGAAGTGAAAAAGTAAAAATACAGTACTATACAAACAATTAAGGTATTATGGAAAAAGAAGGTATTATTAACAGGAAGGTTAGCCGAAGGAAATTCGTTCTGGCTTCTATGTTCACAGGGCTGATTGCTGCAATGCCGAAATGGGCATTTCCGTTCAAATCAACCAAAAGCAATAGTAAAGTAGTGATTGTAGAAGATCAGAATGCAACCAGTGGAGCAACCGTAGATGCAACCGTTGCACAATCGATGGTAGATCACGCCATTAAGGAGCTAACGGGGATTACCAATGTGGGCGATGCCTGGAAATCGCTAATGCCGGGTATTACCTCATCGAGTGTTATTGCTATAAAAATTAACTGCCGTGCTGAAGCTTTGCCTACACACCCCGAGGTTACTTATGCGGTAACAAATGGATTAGCCCAGATGCAAATAGATGGCAATAGTTTTCCTGAGAACAACATCCATATTTACGATAACTACAAGGCTTATCTAACCGAAGCGGGATACACCGAGAATACCTCTTCTGTTGGGGTTCAATGTTACCAGACGGGGCAAAACGATCATGCCAACCAGATTTATTCGGTGAACGGCATAAACCAAAAGGTTTGCACCCTACTTCACGATACAGCCGATTATCTGATAAATATCGGGGTTTTAAAGAACCATTATTCAATGGCGGGGGTAACCTTATGTTTGAAGAATCATTTTGGTAGTATTGACGATCCTCATGCGATGCACATAAATTGTGGCGATCCTTATATTGGGGCACTTAATGCTATTGATCCTATCAAAAACAAATCGGTGGTTTGTGTCCTCGATGCCTTGCTCGGGGCAGCAGAAGGAGGTCCTTATGGAGCACCAACCTTTGTTGAAAACAAAATATTGATGAGTACCGACCCGGTTGCCATCGACTATTTAGGACGTGAAATACTTATTGACCATAACAGTAGTACCGTAAGCATGGCAACATACATCGATTCTGCTGCCAACTACGGGATTGGCACCAACGACCCAAATCAAATGGATATTGTTAATATTACCAATCCAACTTATTCTTTTGAAACGATTGATGAAAACGTGCCGGTTAACATAAAGAATAATTATCCTAATCCATTTTCGGAATCTACCACCCTGGAGTTTTCGTTGAACAAAACTCAATTAGTGAATATCAGTATTTACAATGCACTGGGGGTGAAAGTACTCACGCTTGTTGATGATACCATATTGCCAGGCAATTATTCCTATCAATGGAATGGTGACAATGGAAACGGCACCAAAGTACAAAAAGGCTTGTATGTTGCCACGTTTATTGTAGGCGATTACAAAAAGTCGTTGGCCATGGTTTATAGGTAATGACAAGTATATAAGATTAACGATTTTTGAATTAGACAAGCACACATCTGAAATCAAAAATCGTTAATCATCAATCTTAAATCAACACTGGATATTTTAACTCATCTCTTTGAGCTTACATTGTTTCTAACTTGTCCATAACACGTGAACCGCAGGGATTTTCTTAAACTGAGCATAGGGAATGGGCCAGAGGAAGCACACAAACCAATTGTACCCAGTCCCGAAGAACTGAACGATTTCATCAGTCAGTCGCACGAGAGTGACTATATAAGCAGTAAAGTTAAACTCAATGCCGATGTTGTTCAGGCTATGGTTGACGAATCCATTAAGCAGTTGACAGGGATATCAACTCTTGGTGGGGCATGGAAAAGCCTGATGCCCGATATTAAAACCGATAGCATAATTGCCATCAAGGTGAATTGCCGCTCATCGGCTTTGCCAACACACCCCGAGCTTACTTATGCCGTTGCCAATGGCTTAACCCAAATGCAAATTGAGGGACATAATTTTCCTGAAAACAATATCCATATTTACGATGACCATAAGGCCTATTTTGAGTTTTCGGGCTATACCGTAAATACCTCATCAAAAGGAATAAGGTGCTATAGCGAAAAGGAGTTTTCAGATCAATCATACAATATAAATGGTGTGCCACAAAAGGTGGTGAGCCTGGTCCACGACAAGGCCGATTACCTGATAAACATTGGTGTACTGAAAAATCATGCATCGATGGCAGGGGTTACACTATGTATGACAAATCATTTCGGGAGTATCGATTCACCCCATAAATTACATCTGAACTGTGGCGATCCCTACATTGGAATTGTAAATTCGTTGGAGCCAATAAAGAGCAAACAGGTGTTGGCCATTCTCGATGGAATTTTAGGTGCTGCAGAAGGTGGCCCTTATGGAAACCCAACCTTTGTGGCCAACAAAATTTTCATGAGCCAGGACACCGTGGCTGTCGATTACCTGGGCCGGGAACTGCTCATTGAACAAAACAGCAGCACCGCTGATTGGGCCACCTATATCGACTCGGCAGCAGATTACGGTATCGGCACCAACGACCCAACAAAAATGGAAATTGTTAACATCAAGAATCCATCAACCGAAAACAAAACTTTCTCAACAGCTGCCTCATCGGGCGAAACCTTATGCCGGGTGGTAATTGCCGGGGATACGGGTGCAACGAATGTGTAGTGGGGAGAATTAAATTAGACCAAATCTTAAACATGCGGATGTGAAGAAATTGGTTAAGGGATCTACTATGCCTCTCAGACAGGCCATCCTTTATACATTGGATAATGATAATTGGAAGATAAAATAAGGGTTGGCCTAACAACTACACAATATCTTTTATTAAATCACGGATTTCGTTGTTTGATAGATCGTCTTTCTCACCCTTGTTGTAATCTCAATTCCGCAAGCGAAATTATATTTCCCGCTGATAACGCTGATTAGCGCAGAATAATATTCATCCTTATGGGTGAATCAATATCTGCGGAAATCCGCGCAATCTGCGGGAAAGAGAAAACTTATGCGGATTTTGGGAACAACATAATGCAGATAACCTGCCAAGTGCGGGTTTCCCAAAAAACAGAATAGACTGGATCGACAAGTTGCACAAAGGTGGGGAAAGCCTGGAAAAAAATTCGGTGAGGTTTTGTGGTTGTTTAACTATACCGAAAGCTTGTTTTTCTGTTCATTTGAAGCAAAGCTTGGAAGAATAGCTATCTTTGAAGTGATAAGGTCGAACACAATGAATAAATTCATGAAAAACGAAATAGTGATATATCAACCCAATGAGGCGACCAAGGTAGAAGTGACAATCGAAGACGAAACCGTTTGGTTGAACAAAGAGCAGCTGAGTTCTCTATTTGGCAGAGATCGATCTGTTATTAGCAGACATATTTCAAATATTTTCAGAGAAGGGGAACTTCATAAAGACATGGTATGGGCATATTTTGCACAGACCACTCAACATGGTGCTATTTCTGGGAAATCTCAGAAAACAACTGTCGAACATTACAATCTTGACGTAATCATTTCTGTTGGATATCGCGTGAAATCGAAACATTGAACCCAATTCCGAATTTGGGCAACAAAGATTTTGAAAGAGTACCTACTTAAAGGTTATACGGTGAACAAGCGAATTGACAGAATGGAAGAAAAAGTGGATGTACTTGCCGACAAAATCAACGAGATCGACTTACACCTCAACACCTCATTCCCTCCTAGCCAGGGCATTTTTTTCGAGGGTCAGGTTTTCGATGCCTACACCTTGGTATCCAACATAGTTCGCAGCGCAACAAAGCAGATAGTGCTTATCGACAACTATGTGGACGATACAGTGCTCACCCTTTTCTCGAAAAAAACACCACAGGTTGAGTGTACCATCTTCACAAAAACTATTTCCAAGCAATTAAAGCTTGATGCGGAAAAGTTCAACTCGCAATAAGGAAAGCTTACTCTCCAAAAGTTCCGCAAAGCCCACGACCGTTTCCTGATTATCGACAAAACAGTAGTTTATCATATAGGTGCAAGCCTAAAAGATCTGGGCAAAAAATGGTTTGCCTTTACCAAACTGGATAAGGGATCTGTGGCCAGCCTTTTAACCGAAATAAGCAGGTAGTCTTTCAATCAAAGTATTTGGGCCTCCACCCAAAGTGTTGGCGCAACTTAAAGTCGCACCCCACTGGAACTGACTACTGAGTTTAATCACCACCTCCAACAAAAATCCATGAATTGGACTTATCTTTCATTGGGAAATATTTATTTCCTACGCCCTTTGTTGATAAAATCCGCCGATTCGTAGATTAAGTTTTCTAGTGGGCTTCGATCGCTGTTTTTTTGATATTGAAAATTTAGGTGTTAATCAAATTTGAAGGATAATGATTACGGAAGCACTTCAGAAAAAAAACAACGAGAAGGAATTAATCGAAGGAATCCAACGGGGTGATGTAAATGCTTTTGATACCATTTATTACAAATACGTAAAGAAACTATACTCTTTTGCCTTTGGTTTGTTAAAGGACCATAGCCAGACCGAAGAGCTTGTGCAATCCGTATTTGTTACTCTTTGGGAGAAGCGTCACCAGTTAAACCCAAACCTCAGGTTCAGCAGTTATTTATTTACCATCTGTTATAATGCCGTGCTCAAGTACTTCCGCAGTAAGAATGTGGAGCAAAAAGTATTGGCCTTGCTCTTCCAGGATTCGGCGAATTGTTGTTCGGATACGATGGCCACAGTATATTTCAACGAACTGAACTCACAAATTGAAAAGACGGTGGAAGAAATGCCTCCTGCCCGAAAGCGGGTATTTCGACTTAGCCGCGAGCAGGGAAAAACAACCCGCGAAATTGCAGAGTATTTGGACATATCGCCCCGAACAGTCGAGACCCATATATCACAAGCATTGAAAACCATTCGGGTAGAACTAAGTAAAGCAGCACTTTTATAGCATAAATTTCAATATTAAACAAATGATAAACAAAGAGATCAATATTTTACATTTCTATACGTGTAGCGAATTATTTAGGGATATTACTCATGTAATAGAGTTCGATACTGTAAAATGGATCTTGATAAAAAATACTTAAAGTTTCTGTGGGATACAAGCGATAAATGCTTGTATGAGCCTGAGAATAATTTTGATACGATGTTAGATGGTATTCATCTTGAAATCTTTAAAACGAATGAGTGTGGGAGGGTTTTGGATGATGGTCAAAATGAAATAAGTGAATATGATAATGGAGAGGCTATAAGATCGAATAAATTCATTTTTTGGCACTTGTTCAGGCTTCTCCGCATGAAAAAGTAAACCATGACTATTGGTAGTATCGAATATCAAATATGATTTTAAACTAAATTGAAAATGATTATGAAAAAAACAGCAAAACTAATCACCTTAGTAGCAGTAGTTTTTGGCAGCTTGTTTATTTATGCAAGTTGCGAAAAAAACACCGATTCCGATGATGTGATATTGACCATTGAAGATTTGCTAACCAAGGATAGCGAGATTACCGGCTGGGAATATTCCGGATCGGGATGGGTTGCCACCGGCATTACCGAGCTTACCGAATACATCAACGGGATGGCCGAAACATACCAGAAATATGGTTTCGAAGAAGCTGCACAACAATCGTATTCAGGAACTATTGACAATGGCTCACGAACCATGCAGATTCTGATCTACGATATGGGCAGCGAGCAGAATGCCAAGGATGTGTACGACGACCCGGACCTGGGCCTGAGCAGTGCCACCGTTTGGACCGATGGAGCAGGAACCGAAGCACACTATGTACAGTACGGCGGTTTGTCGGAGGTATTGACCTTCTACCAGGGGAGCTACTTTGTATACCAGCAAATTGACTACGATTCGGACGAAACCCTGAGTATCCTCAAACAATTTGCTTTGAATATTTCCGGGAAACTGGAATAAAAGAAACAGCACAGTCACAATTTATTCATCAATATTCATTCATCAATAATCATTTAATAATGAACAGAAGGGATTTTCTAAGAACATCGGCCATTTTTGGATCTTCAAGCATTCTCCCCTTAGGAGCATTTGGTCAGGATACTTCACCCACGAAATTCACTTCGTCGGTATTGGAAGTAGAAGGAGCAGCCGATGGGGCTGTGCGCAAAATATTCGAAGAGCTTGGTGGCCTGAAGTCGATGTTGATGAAAGCCCCCGAAGCCTCCACTGTTCTTTTAAAACCGAATATCTGCCTGCCCCATGCCGATGATCGTGCCACAACCACTTCATCGGAGTTGGTAGGCCAACTTTGCATGTACCTGAAGGAGCAAGGAGTAGCAAGGATCATTATTGCCGACCACACCTTGCAAGATGCGAAACAATTTGCCGATCAGCCCATTGTGGTGGAAGGGAAAAAACACGCAAAGGTATTGCTGGTAAACGAACAGCGCTACTATAAACCCATCGGCGTAAAAGGCAAAGTGCTGAAAGAGACTGAAGTCTTGAAGCTTTTAGCCAAAGCCGATTTGTTTATCAATCTACCACATGCAAAACACCATACCGCCACGCATGTTAGTTTGGGGATCAAGAATTTGATGGGTGTAATTTGGGATCGTTCGGTATTCCATACCGATCTCGACCTGAACCAGGCCATTGGCGATTTGGCAACTGCCATTCAACCCGATATTACCATTATGGATGCCACGGGAGTTTTATTGAAGGGCGGACCCATTGGACCGGGACCTGTA
>CAYLZH010000156.1:0-2355 GCA_964388245.1 uncultured Bacteroidales bacterium | reverse complement strand
TAACCGCTACTTTGCCGGCAGGGACATGGTTGCAGTTGATTCAGTAGTGGCAGAACGTTACTCTTTCGGCGGCAAAAACCTGGCGGCCAACAAGATTGCCCACATAAAAGCTGCGCACGAAAATGGTCTGGGTGAAATAGACCTGGCCAAGATCGAAGTAAAGCAGTTTACGGTTTAGCGGAAGTGTCAATATATTTCCCCGTCCGATTAGAATCGGATTCAGCACTTTCGCTTAATTTTTCTTCTTTAATTTTATTGAACATGAAACAAATTTGTGCTAGTCAAAAGTTAGTGCCCAGGATTGTATTACCAGTACTATTGTTGATAGCCATTAATGTACAGGCTGCCGACAGGGTAAATATCCACAGAAAATACCAGGTGCTCGAAGCCGAAAACAAAGTTTGGATTGCTACCCCGAGCGGGTTGTTTCAATATAATTCCGACGATGATTCCTACAAGAGGTTCATTGTGCCAGGTGCTGAGGGAAACCAGGCCATCCGCGAAATGCACTACAACGACGAGTGGCTGTGGTGCATCATGGACAGCTCTTTGGCGGCCATGCACATCAGGCTTAACGAATGGTTGGTTTTCGACAAAAGCACCGGGCTTCCATCGAATTCAATCACCGGGGTAGATTTCACGAGTAATTATGTGTATGTAAGCACGAGCCAGGGGGCAGCACGCTACGATCTTTTGATTGAAGAGTGGGAAGTGCTACAGAACGAGAACCTTACCGGAAAGGTGGTGAACGATGTGATGGTAATTGACGAACTCGTATGGTTTTCAACAGCAAAAGGGATTTCTGAATATCAGCCCGATTACGAAAAATGGAGATATTTCGAGGCAAGCAGTGAGCCCGACCTTGAACTTTCCAAGGCATATTATTTCAACAATAAGATATGGATGCTCAGCAACAAAGGTTTGGTGCAATTCGATCCTGAACTTACAACCTTCCTCTATCATTCCGAAGATTTCCTTCTGCCCGGCCAACGCCTGGAGATTTATACCGAGGACGATAACAACTGGGTAATCACGCCCGATGGTTTGTTTTTCTTTCAATACGAATCGGAAATGTGGAGCGAATTCGAGGCCAATGCCTATTTGAAAGACAAGACGATTGTTAATGCTTATGTTGAAGATTCGGAAATTTGGATTTTTACCGATGAAGATGTCCGGGTTTACGACCGGGACGAGAAAAACTGGGAGGTGCTCGATTACGCTTCGGGCTTGACGACTTCATCTTTCGAAACGGGTTATGTGAGTGGTGGAATGGCAATCCTGATTTCGCAAAACGCATTGGAACACAGGCTTACAGAAGAAGACAACTGGTACCAGTACGAAATTTCTCAATCGGGGGAAGAGGGGGGCTCATCGGCAGGGAAGCTGATGTCCAATCTATTCGACAACGAAGCAGGTGGGTTTATGCCGATAGGTGAAAGAAAATTGAGTTTTGAAGGAAGCAGGATCACCTACATTAACGATATAGAGAAAACATTCAACGACTCGGAAACCTTGACAGAAAAGACTTCGGGCTATCGCCTGGATGTAAAAAGCCAGTTTGCAGTGTCGGAAAACCGGATGATCTCGGGCTTCTACAACAACATCGACTACAGCGAAACCATGTACGGATTGCGATACCGGAGCAAAGAACAAAACGATGTGTTGCGTGAAATCAACTGGGGCGATTACCGCTACGAACCTGGTAACGTGCCTTTTGGCGAAACAGCCAGCATGTTCGGCAGCAATGTGTGGTTGCAAACCGGAAAGAAAACCGAAAAGTACAAACGCAGCCTTCTTTCGCTAAAAGCCCAGACCGGACAAAAACGTTCACAAAAACACTACGAGCACATCACCGGGTCGTTGAACGATTTCGAGATGGAACTGGACGACACAGATTATTTGCGCGACCAGTTCTTCGAAATACCCTTCGTTACAACTGGACAGGTAGCTACTGATATCGAGATTTATGTTGATGACCTGGCCGATGGTAACAACACACCTAACACCCAAACCACAACCATTGCGGGCATACCCGGCAACTTCGACCTGTTGGAAGCAACATCGGATTATTACTACTACGAGAAGGCCAACGTGATCCGCTTTACAGGATATTATAGCTCTACCTCAACAGTGGTTATGCGCTACCAAATTGGTGGGATGGATTACGAAGAGGTATTGCGCCAGGTCAGTACAACAACCACCAACCTAAAGAATTTTTACAACTTGCAGGCTCAATCGATAATTCCATTTTCCTTTAAACTTGAAATCAATGCACTTGATGGGAGTACGGCCAGTCTCTCCGATTTTGGGATCGACGATAACGGCGATGGTTACGTCGATTCCGAATGGATCGAC
>CAYLZH010000155.1:0-12186 GCA_964388245.1 uncultured Bacteroidales bacterium | reverse complement strand
AATAACCGAGGTTGACATAGAGATTGACACGGATGGACCTGGTACACCACCTCCGCCTCCACCATTGAGTGTTGAAGAGCTTGCAACACATGAATTAGGACATGCACTTGGTTTAGACCATACTAATAATCCGGATGATGTAATGAAACCTAAGGGAACCAATGGAACCAATGGCGATCTTTCGGATGAAGATAAAAAAGAAATCAGACAAGCAAGTGCATTGGCTGTTGCAGCCCTTCCTTTGGATGATGCTGAGGCTCCAGCAGTTGCCATGCTTCCCGGTGGATTTCATGTAGTTAGTTTTGATCTTAGTGAATATTTGCCTGATTCAATTTTAGCACAAACATTCGCGGAAGCCTATTCTTTTTATGACTCCCTCGTGTATGTTTATTACACTAATATTGATTCAACTATGCTGAGCGTAATGCTATCATGTGATATTATGCACCCCAACAGCACTCTTTATCTTGGGATAAATTTATACCCACCGCAACCTTATGATATGATAAGCTTTATTGGATATCATTACATTCATAATAATCCGGCTGACACAACATCTTTCGAATGTCCATTTACTGTTCTTCAAGATAGCGTAAATGTTTATGTTAACTGGACACAATTATGTACATATCCATTCAACAATGAATTGCGGTCTCAGCTTGTAGTTGATGACACTGTTACTTATTTAATTAAAGAACAGGAAGATTACACCATCCAGTTGGATCCGGGAATCCACACTCTTGAATTATTTGTTAACGATTTCCAGGTAAACAGTGCTTCATATGCTGCAACTATAAATGTGTCCGGTACACCAACAGGTGGTGTAAGTGCTCAAAGCATTAATATGCCCTTAGGCTGGAGCATTATGTCAACCTATCTCGAACCTGATACATCTGATCTGGAGTATATTTTTGCTTCAATTGTATCATCGATTATGCTTGTTAAGGATGGCAGTGGAAGTGTCTACTGGCCGGGCTTTGGCTTAAATATGATTGGTAACCTGACAATAGGAGAGGGTTACCAGGTTAATTTGACAAGTAACGAAACACTTAATATAACTGGAACACCTGTTGCTCCTGAACTAACTCCATTTTTAATTTCTGCCGGCTGGAGCATTATCGGATATCTGAGGGATAATCCTATGAATATCACTACGATTTTTGACCAATATTCTGGTTCGTTGTACTCACAGGGAGCTGTTGAGCTGGTGAAAAATGGAAATGGAGATGTTTACTGGCCATTTTTCGGATACAATGGTATTGGAGATATGGTGCCGGGCGAAGGTTATCAAATCAATATGAATAGTGCTGAACTCTTCACTTATCCTGCCAACTCATATGGATCAACAAAAAACTCATTTATCAGAAATCAGCCTGAAAAATATATTGATCTAATTAAAACCGGCAACAATATGAGTCTTGGGATTCCGGCAGATGCCTGGGTTAATGTACCCGAAGCAGGTGATGAAATAGGAGTGTTTAATATGGACGGAAAACTTGTTGGAAGCACAGTTTACACCGATGGATTTAATGCAATCTCAATCTGGGGCAACGATGAGACCAATAATAAGATTGACGGCCAATTGCAGGGTGAGGCATTTACCATTCGGCATTTTAGCCATCGAGCAAATCTTGAAACAGAACTAAAAGTAATTTCCTGGATTAAGGGTGATAACATTTACCATTCAAACAAAATCTCTGTCGTTGGTGAAATTGCACCGGCATCAGAAAACAATAATTTATCACTTGTACTTGAACAGAATTATCCAAATCCATTCAGGGAATATACAGAAATTGAGTTTTACCTGCCCGTAGATTGTGTGGTTGTTCTCGAAGTTTTCAATCTATTAGGAGATCAGATTGCACTTTTAATCAACGATCATCTGACTGCAGGATCACATAAGTATACATTCGATAGCAGTGAAATACCACCAGGAAATTACTTCTATCGACTAATGACACCAAAATTTGACCAAACAAGGAAAATGGTTAGGATAGAGTAATATTTTAAAGGAAAGAAAGAAAAGGGAGCATGAAGGTGCTCCTTTTTCAATTTCAAATGGTGGCCAGGTACATTCTATGCTACAGGATTTTTAAAAATCATCAATTCTGCTTATTTTTATCCATAGAAGCAATTATTTAATTTGCAGGGGAAAGCCTTGATTGAGAAAATCAGATACTTATCATCATGTAATATCAGAAATTTTAAAAAAGAATTGTTAGATGAACCTTGAAACTAAAATATTACACTCAATAAAAGTTGTCGGATTAGTAATGATAATCCTGCTTGGCCATTGCCAAAATGGATATACTATCGATGCAACAAAGCCCAATATATCAGGACATTTTGGCACATATGTCAATTCTTATACGGGCAATTTATTTTATCAGCGAAACGATTTACAAATACCCGGACGAGGTCTGTTGCTCGATATTTCTTTTACTTACAATAGTGGCAGAACCCAGAACAACTGGGGGTATGGAAATGGTTGGTCGTTTAGTTATGGAATTCGATATTCTGTAGTAGGAAATGATATTATAATAGACCGGGCCGATGGAAAAAGGCATGCATTTTCCTGGAACGGTTCATTTTACGATCCTCCGGTTGGTGTGCATGATAGTATTGTGGAATACCAGACCGGTAAATACCTACTGATATCGAAACATGGAATGAGATTTTTTTTCGATGATTCAAACCACAATTGTCTTACAAAAATCGAAGACCCTAATGGCAATTCAACTACGCTGACTTATGTAAATGGAGTACCCACAGTAATTACCGATCCATCGGGCAGGATGTTAAACCTGACATGGTCAAGCGGGCACCTTAGTCAAATAAGTGATCCGAATACAACTCCAAACCGTACTATCAGCTATCAGTACGATATGGATGGTAACCTGATCCAAATTACCAATCCTGCAGGAAATTCGATGACCTATAGTTATGGCAACTGGAATAACATGACAGTTATTACTGATTTTCGTTCCAAAAGTATATCAATATCCTACAATTCAACAAAGGCAGTTTCTTCAATAAGTTGCATTGCTGCAAATACAAATCTGATGTTGAGTTACGATATGATGAATGTGATTACCTCAGCCACAAGGTATTTAAGCTCAGGAAATCAGACAACTTTATATGAATTTGACTCAAGCAAACGAATCAGTGTTATCGAATATCCTGATGGTAATTATGTTACTTACAGTTGGGATAACCAAAACAACATATCAAGCTTTACTGATAAGAATGGCAACACAAGCTCCTATTTATATGATAGCAAAGGCAATATTATCAAAGAAACAGATCCCCTCGGAAATTATAATGCATATACATTTGAAAATACTTTTAACCAGGTTGCCAGTTATACTGATAAAAACGGAAATACTACCCTCTATTCCTATGATACGAATGGCAATCTTTTAGGTATAAGCGATCCATTATCTAATACTGAAAGCTTTACATACAGTACCAACGGATTGCCTTTGATCTATACGAATAAAAGAGCTTATTCCACAACTTTTGTATACAACAATAACGGATATAAGATAAGTGAAACAGATGCGTTGGGAAATACAAAATATTTTACTTATGATGCTGTTGGCAACAAGTTATCTTATACTGACCAGAATTCTAACACCACTTTATACCAGTATGATGTGTTGGGCAATTTAATCAATGAAACCAATGCATTGGGCTATTCAATTTCATATACCTACGATGAAAACAACAATTTACTTACAGTTACCAATGAGAAAGGCAATACCACAACTTATACCTACGACGACCTGAACAAGCTTATATCAACTACAGATGAAATGAGCAATGTAAATTCCAAATCGTATGATGAAGTTGGTAAAATTATTACTGAAACAAATGCAATGGGTGGTATAACTACTTATAATTATAATTGTTGTAATTTGATATCCACAATCGATCCGCTAAACAATATCGAATCGTACACCTACGATGCCAACGGGAACATGTTATCGAAAACCAATAAAAACGGATTTATCACATCATACACCTACAATTCATTAAACAGGCTGTTAACAGAAACAGATCCCCTAAATTATACATTGGCCTATACCTACGATGCAGTTGGAAACATAACAATTACGACCGATAAAAATGGCAATATTACAACTTTTGCCTATGATGCATTATACAGGCTAACCGGAACGTCTGATCCGTTAAACAATTCAGAATCGTATGCTTATGATGCAGAAGGTAATCTTGTTACCGAAACGGATAAGAATGGACATTCATCCACAAGAATTTACAATGAAGTAAACAGGCTGGTTTCCATCACAAGCCCGCTGTTGTCTACAACAAGTTTTACCTACGATCCGGTTGGGAACCGCACCAGTGAGACCAATGCTAACAACTGTGTTACTTCATTTGGATTTGATGCATTAAACAGGTTGGTCAGCATAAACGATGCTCTTCAAAACTCGATTACTTATACTTACGATCCGGTTGGAAATCAGATTTCGAAAACCGATAAAAATGGCAATATCACAACCAATTTGTATGACGCACTCGACAGGCTTGTTTCAATAACAAATGCACTTTCGCATCCGACACATTATTCATATGATGCTTATGGAAACCTGATAAGTGAAATCGATGCTTTAGGAAATACAACAACATTCACATACAACTGGACCAGGCTTGTAAGCAAAACAGATGCTCTTGGCAATTCCGAATCATTTACTTATGATGGTGAAGGAAATCAAATTTCATATACTGATAAAAATGGAGAAATACACACTTCTCAATTCGATGGAAATAACCAGACTGTTTCAAGAATAAATCCTCTGGGAATTACAATTAATTCCTATAGTTATGATGGTAATGGAAATATTCTAACAGAAACCGATGGAAACAACCTAACTACAACATACACTTACAATCAGTTAAATCTGATGTTAACCAAAACAAATGCAATGGGTGGAGTTTATTCTTATGCTTATGATCCTGTTGGAAATATTGTAAGTACAACCGATCCAATCGGAAATATCATAAGCAAAACATACAATGCGAATGATTATTTGATCTCCGAATCTTTTCCGGATAATACCGCCCGGAGTTATGCGTATGATGCAGTTGGAAATTTAACGCAAACAATAAATACCGGTGATCCGGGTGAAATTATAACTAATACCTATGATTGTGAAAACATGCTTGTTTCGACCGAAACAAATTTTGGATCATCAAACAAGGCGGCTGTTGCTAAAACAATTACTTATGGCTATGATAATGAAGGAAACCGCACAAGTATCACCTCGCCCGACGGAACAATAAATTATTCTTACAACCAGATCAACATGGTTGATTCAATAGTAGATCAAAATGGTGGGTTAAGTATTTACGAATATGATAGTGTTGCGAATGTGGCATCATTAAAACTACCCAACAATACAACTACTGTTTATCAATATGGGCCGACTAAACTCTTAGATCATGTGGAGATCAGTAACTATCCAACAAATATTCTTACTTCTATTGATTTTGAATACGATCCTATAGGGCAAAAAATAAGGGAAGAACGTGACGATACAGTAAATATTTTCCAATACAATAATGCCGGATACATGGTAGCAGAAATCGACAGTACTAATGGTGATACAATTATGTATACATATGATAATGCCGGATATCGTAGTTCTGTTTCCGATAACGGATTTGTATTAAACTATTACCGAAATCCTGATAACAAATTAGATTCCGTTATTTGCAGTTCAAATCCTGATAAAAACACATACTATACCTTGAATTCTAATGGAAACCGGGCCAGTCGTCAGGAAGAAGGTAAGGTAGTGACAACCCTTTACAATTCGAGAAATGAGCCAGTTATGGTTAAGCAGGTAATAGTGCCTGAAGATAGTGTAAACTATTCTGTGTGCCTGGGCGATTGTAATGGAGGTGGATGGAACTATGCCTTTTTGTCAATCGTTAAAAATGGGGCATGGATAGCTGAAATTACCAAGGACAGTCTGAATAATCCGTACTACTGTTATAATATTTGGGTATCGCATGGCGATAGTCTTGAGTTTTGGTATATGCCGAATTTTTACAGCGATGCATGTAATTTTTATGAACTAAGGGACAGTAATGATGCTGTAGTTATGGAAAGCGGTCAGCTATTCACTGCGTTTACCTCAATACAATTTACTGTAAACCTTATACAAACAGATAGCTTTTCGAACTACTTTGGTCCTTTTGGACAGTTAATTGCACAGGATTACAACAATAACCTGATCAATAAAATCTGGACAAATAATGAGTTACTTGCAGAATATGATTCGCTCGGAAATTTAATAGCACAATACAATCCAGTTATTTCAAGAACTGATTCAGCTGGTTCTGTTAAGTTTAGTCATTCTGATCTTAATAGAACTATATTAATTACTGAGGCTAACGGAAATCCTGGCTCTTATATCACTATGGATGAATTTGGAAATAACGTTACCGGGAACGATATCAGCTTACCTGCAAGAATCAATACTTGGTCATATAATGAGATTTTCGACTTCTATTCACAGCGCACTTTTATGTATGATCCTGAAACCGGTAGTCTGATGAATACCAATGAAATAATATCATCTGAAATTGAACCGTTTTGGAAACCAATCAATATTCATCATAATGATGATTACTTCTGTTGCTGTCCCAAAAGAATAGGTCCTGTCCATAATGTAAGACCGGAAAATGTGGCAGGAAGATTTGGAAATACATTTAATCTCGACATAGATTTTGACTATGTGGCCTGGGTTGGATCGGAAAATAAGCCATGCATTCTCGATTATTATTATAGCATAAACAATGTCTGGCAAAAAAATACGCAACCGAGAATATCAAATTGGGCATGTAACCCAAACCGAGAAGCAACAAATTTCAGGAATAGGATTACAGTAAAACAAGGCATTACACCGGGAATTCGAAACACAACCGAGGTTAGATATGAAATAGTAATACGTGCTGTAAAGAATTGTCCTTGTCAGGTTCCATTTGTTTCGAAAACATTTTTTCAACAAATCACCAGCGATCAAAACGGTAGGGTAGCGCTGCCATTGGCTGGAGATGGGTTAAACAATGGAAGGCCACGTGTTCAGGTCGATACAAAACAAAGGCGTACATGGTAACAATCAGGTTATCGAAATTATTGGGTTTATTTTTCAGTAGTAAAAATTATTATAACAAATTTTTTATCGATATAAAATGAAAAAAATTGTATTACAAATAAAGATCATTTTTCTTCTGATAGCTTTTATTATCCCTGCTATAACCTACAGCCAGCATTTTGATGCTGGTGGTTACCAGGAAGGTATATATGGATATGGAGGTTTTGATTCCCTGTCGATAAATCAGTCACAGTCAATTGCTTTGCCGGTGGGCTGGTCAATATTTTCAAGCTACATCGATCCTGTATATCCTGTTTTGGACAGTGTTTTTTCAGATATTGAATCAAATGTAACCTTAGTGAAAGACAGCTATGGTGCTGTTTACTGGCCGATATTCAATTTAAACATGATTGAAAACCAGACTATTGGCGAAGGATACCAGATCAATATGGACATAGCAGATACACTGATAGTTTACGGAGTGGCAATTGTGCCTGAACAAACTCCTGTTTTAATTCCGGCAGGGTGGAGTTTAATTGGATACTTACGACAATCTGCTGATTCGGTAGGATTAATGATGAGCCCCATAGAATCTGAAATATTGATTATGAAAAGTGGAGATGGTGCTGTTTACTGGCCCTGGTTTGGTTTGGACCAAATTGAACATATGTTTCCCGGGCAAGGGTATCAGATTAATATGAATTCTCAGCAAATCCTGATCTATCCGGCTAATAATGCTGCGTCTTCAAAATCAGCAATAGCAAAATCAGCTTCAGAATATTTTGGTTTGCCCGGGAATACAGGCAACAATATGACCCTGGGTCTACTACTTGATGAAAGCAAAATCAATTATGGTGATGAGATTTTTGTTTACTCCCGATCCGGATTAGTGGTTGGTAGAGGCCTTGTTACAGGCAGGTTTACCGCAATTGCCATTTGGGGCGATGACGAATTAACACCTGATATTGATGGTCTTTTGGAAGGAGAAAAGTTTACAATTAGGATTTTGCAGGGTGAAATCGATCCTAAAATTATCGAATGGATAGAGGGCGATGATAAATATGAGATTAACAAGATTGCAGTTGCTGCCATTCATCAAACATCAGCTATTATTGGGCAATCATTTGAATTGTTCCAAAATGTTCCAAATCCATTTAGCAATGAAACTGAGATTTCGTTTTATCTGCCCTATGAATGTTGGGCCAACCTGGAAATATTTGATGTAATGGGCCAACAGTTAGCAGTACCTTTTTCGGGAATGGCCGATGGGGGAGTAGAGACAAGGCTGGCCTTGTGTATGCAGTTGCCCCCGGGTACCTACTATTATCGCTTAAAAACACCTGATTTTGAAAAAACGAAGAAAATGCTTGTGCTTAAACAATAGAACCGGAAAGTAATTGATGAAAAGAATTAAGTTGTTATTGGTCATATTAGTAGTTATTGTTGTCAGAAGTTCTGTTTCTCAAAATATTGAAGCAGATACTACTTTAGGAAATCAACTAGTGGAATCAGGACTAATGTTATTTGAATCCCAGAACTACGATAGTGCAATAATATAATTCAAAAATGCAAGCAATTTATTTGAGATACATAAGCAATGGAGAAAGTATTTAATATGCGAAATTAGAATTGATAATAGTTGTCATAAACAGCGAAATTACGATCATACGTTAATGCGACTAAAGCCAGCAGTTATTAAAGTAATTGCCGAAATTGGAGAAAATGATACCATTATAGCCAATTCTTATTATTGTATTGGAAGTCATTATTCGATGATTAATGAAGCAGATTCGGCAATCTGTTACATAAGCAAAGAAATAAGAATCTTGCAGAATCTGTATGGAAATGAGCACGTAAAAGTTGCGTGGGCGCATTACACGCTTGGGAATATCTGTAAAAAGTTTCATAAATACGACCTGGCCGAAGTGCATTATCGGGAAGCACTGAATATTAAAATTAATTTATATGGCGAAAATGATATTAGAGTTGATCGTAATTATTTTTCGCTTGGTTCAGTTTATATTTTTAGAAATGAATATGACTTGTCGCTAAAATATCATACAAAGGCGTTGGAGTTGAGAATAAATGAGTACGGTAAAAAAAATGGTAAGGTGGCAAGAAGTTATGCCGAAATAGCGCTTGTATATGATGACAATGATAAGTTTACATTAGCACTTCATTTTCTTAAAAAGGCCCTTGAGATTTTTCTCGATTTATATGGTGAGACGGATTACAATGTAGCTATGTGTTATACGTTTCTAGCTGATGCCCATGCTGATAAAGACGAACTCGATTTAGCTTTAATCAACTACAAAAAATCGCTTGATATTTTTAAGGATCTCTTTGGCGAACAACACAGGAATATTGCCCGGTGCTATAATAATATTGGAACTGTTTATGCGCAAAAAAATGAACCGGATTTAGCATTTGAGTACTACCAAAAGGCACTGTTTTTAGTGAGGGAATTATATGGCGAAAAAAACAAATATGTTGCAAGGTCATACAATAATATCGGGAGTGTATATGCCGGTAACTCAGATTATGAGACAGCTTTGGAATATCATTTTAAAGCAAAGCATTTGTACGAGGAATTATATGAGCAGCAACATGCCTACATTGCGTTTACTAATAATAAAATTGGTTCTGTCTATAATGCCCGGTGTAATTATGATTTGGCTTTGGAATACCATAAGAAAGCGTTAGAAGTAAACATTAGTCTTTTAGGTACCGAACATGGACATGTTGCAACTAATTACAATAATATTGGCGATGTTTACCAAAAAAAGCAGGAGTATACTATTGCGCTTGAATATCATATAAAGGCGTTAGAAATATTTTATGCAAATTTTGGTAAAAAACATTCACGTATTGCATCAACTTTTCAATCAATAGGCATTTTGAATGAAAAAATGGGTAATTATGATTTGGCACTCAATAGTTATCAGCAAGCAATTTCTGCAAATACAAAGGATCGGGATACACCTCATGATATCTATTCAGTTCCTGATATAGGTGATTACCTAAGCGGAATGGGACTGTTAAACGCCATCCAGTCCAGGGCAGCAATTATGGCCAGCCACTATGATCAACTTACCCTAAATAAAGATTCATGCCTAAATTTAGCACTGAGCCATTTTCAGATTTGCGATACCCTGCGAGGGGAGATTCGTGTGGACATTCATACAGAATCAGATAAAATTACATTGGGTGTGAAAGCCAGTCAGATTTACGGACAAGCTATCAATGTTTGTAAACAGTTGGCAAAGTCGGAGACTATTTATGCTGATTTTGGAAAGAGGAAATACAATGATTTAGCCTTCGGATTTTGTGATAAAAATAAAATGATGGTGCTAATGGAAAGCCTTGCAGCAGTTAATGCGAAAAAATTTGCAGGAATATCACAATCATTCTTGGATTTGGAAAATAAATTAAGTTCTGATATTACAAGTTGTAAGCAAATTTTAGCCGAAAATCCTGATAGTCTTTCCATGGTCCTGTATCAGAATAAATTGTTTGATGCAAACAGAAGTTACGATAGCCTGATTTTGGTTTTCGAACAAAGCTATCCGAAATACTATGAATTAAAATATAAAAAGCCCTCAATATCTGTATCGCAGGTACAAAAGGCAATTGACAATAATTCAGCAATGCTTGACTATTTTATGGGCGACAGTTCGATTACTATATTTACAATCACCAAAAACCACTTTGTTGTTTCATCTACACCAATAGCACAAAATTTCGATACAATTATTCAGGATTTTTGCTATTACGGGCTGGCATATCATTCAAGCCCACAACGATTTGCGAACTTGTACAAACGAACAGCATTTGATCTTTACCAAAAACTTATTCCCGATGATTTGGATGAAAACATCAATAAACTGGTGGTTATTCCTGATAATGCACTGGGGATCCTTCCATTTGAAACGTTACTAAGTGAAAAACCTGATACCCAGAATTGGATGGATTTGCCATTTTTAATTCGAAACTTTAATATTTCCTATGCCTATTCTGCCAATCTGTATTGCAATGCCTTTCTAAATGATACATTAGAAGAGACTGAGCCCGTTAATGATTGGATTGCCATGGCTCCGGTATTCGATGATAATACCACATTGGGATCAACCTTTGAAACACAACAACTAATTCAGGATATTTATGCCGGTTACACAGATACAGTATATACACATAGCATTGTAACAAGAGATTGCCAGCTTCGCGAGCTTCCCGGAACCGAGCATGAGGTATTGACTATTTTTCAGGAATTTGAAAAGAAAAATTTACGTGCCAGGATTAAATCCCGAAAACATGCAAACGAAGAGTTTGTAAAATCCGGGGAATTAAAAAATTACAAATTCGTTCATTTTGCCACACATGGATTACTCAATACAGAAAAACCTGAATTATCCGGATTATTCCTATCGCAAGACACATTGAGCCATGAAGATTGCGTATTATATGCAAGTGAGATATATAACCTGGATTTAAATGCCGAATTGATAGTACTCTCAGCGTGTGAAACCGGATTAGGTAAATTCTCCAAAGGTGAGGGACACATGGGACTCAGCCGGGCTTTCCTGTATGCCGGAGCTAACAATCTAATTATTTCACTTTGGAAAGTACCCGACAATTCAACAAGCAGTTTGATGATAGATTTTTATACAAATCTACTTGACAGTTATTATCAAGAAGATTTCTCAGAAAATTTAAGACAAGCCAAAATAAAAATGATAAATGAAGGAACTTATGCCCATCCCTATTATTGGTCGTCATTTATTATAATGAGTGAGTAGGTCAACATTTAGATACTCAGTATGTTGCCTAAAAATTGATTAGTTCCCTTTTGGAAGAATTAGATTTATTTGCTCCAGGAAGATGACAAAATTGGATTAGTTATTTCGATTAAGAGGCTGCCCGTTTTTGACAGCCTCTTAATCGTTTCATAGTGCAATTTTATTTTATCCTCTGCAATGCTTTATTCACCGCCTCACCATTATTTTCCAACCTGATAAAGTAGTTTCCAACGCTTAGGTCTGTTGCATTGAACTGGATTTCGTGC
>CAYLZH010000154.1:8353-12237 GCA_964388245.1 uncultured Bacteroidales bacterium | reverse complement strand
ATAAAGGTCTCATAAATTTCATCAACTCGTTTTTGGATGACTAATTTTTCATCCGGGGTCATTTTTCGTGTAAAGGATCCGATATCGGCATGGGTGTTAGTTGTTACACGGTCCACAGTGATCCCGAGTTTATCATCAAGGAAATTTTGCATGTTAAATAGCAGTCCGAAAACTCCAATCGATCCTGTTAGGGTGTTTTCACCAGCAACGATGGTATCGGCAAGGCAAGCAATATAATATCCTCCGGATGCTGCAAGATCGCCCATTGATACAACCACAGGTTTTTCTTTTTTCGCAAGCATTAGTTCGCGTAATATTATTTCTGAGGCCAAAGCGCTTCCTCCTGGCGAGTTAACACGCAATACTATGGCCTTTACAGCAGTGTCTTTCCTGGCAGTGCGGATAGCCTTTGATATAGAAACCGAACCAATTGATTTTTCATCCCCTTTACCCATCTTAATTTCACCGGTGGCATAAATAACTGCAAGCTTTTCTTTGGCAAGCCCTTTAAATTCATGCCGTGTTTTTGGGGCTTTCTTATATTTCGACATCGACATAAATTGAATGTCTTTTTTCTTTTCTATCCCACTCAGTTCTTTAAGTTCACTGTAAACTTCATCGATATACTTTATTCCGTCAATTATATTATGATCAACCGCCGCCATCGCATTGTTTATGGTCAATTCGTCGGCAAGTTTATTTAAAACAGCTATTTCAATATTCCGTTGTTTGCTAATTCCCTTTAAAAGATGATCCCAAATACTGTTCAGGAAAGTTTGTGTTTGTTCCCTGTTGGCATCACTCATTTTCTCATACATAAAAGGTTCAACTGCACTTTTAAATTGATTTCCTGTACCACGGATTATTTCAGGCTCGACGCCTAACTTATCTAAAGTGTTTTTAAAGAACATTAATTCAGTGCGAAGTCCTCTAAAATCAATATTTCCTTCGGGATTCATATAAACTTTATCGGCTACTGTTGCCAGATAGTAAGCACCCTGCGAGAAGTAATCGCCATAGGCAATAATAAATTTATCCGATTCCTTAAAATCAATCATGGCATCACGGATTTCCTCTATACTTGCAAATCCTGACTGAAGAAAATCAATTTCAAGATAAATTCCTTTGATATTTTTATCATGCTTCGCCTTCTTCAGGTTTTTAAGGATATCATTTAATCCAAGCGGAACTTCAAAATCCATATCTTCAAAACTGAAATTCTCCAATGGATTTCCGGGTGTGCGGTCGAAAATCTGTTGATCGAGTGTGATTTTCAGAATAGAATTTGGCTTTGCTTTTACAACCTCATCCTTTGGAATTAGTACTGCAACAATACCAAACAACAAGAGGAATCCGATAATCAGCGCTAAAATAGTACCCAGAAAACTGGAAAACAAAAATTTAAAAAAGTCTTTCATGATCTTTAATTTAGTTTTTTTATGGTCTTATAATAATACAAAAGTAATTTTAGTATTGAACATTTACAGGTTTTTGTAAAAATTTTGATCTCTGACGATCCTAAATGGGAATTTGTTACATTCGCATGGTATGGATTTACGAGGTATTTGTAGAATTGCCATTAAAGAAATAAAGTGGCCGCAAAATTAAGTTATAATATATGATTTATAATGTTTATCTGTCATTAGGATCGAACCTGGGCGATCGTAAAGGTAATGTTGAAAAAGCGTGTTCATTAATTTCGGAACGAATTGGTAAAATCGAAAAAATAAGTGCTCTCTATGAATCCGAGCCCTGGGGTTTTAGCCATGGCAATCCGTTTTATAATCAGGTAATTTTAGTAAAGTCGACACATGCTGCAACAGTTATCCTACGAAAAATCAAAGTAATTGAGCTTGAAATGGGGAGAGTAAAGAAAAATCATGGCTATGAAGCACGAACAATTGACATTGACATCTTGTTTTATGGTGCTAAAAAAATTAATACTTCAGATCTTCAAATTCCACATATCCGGATTCCGGAAAGGCGTTTTGTACTAATTCCATTGAACGAAATTGCGTCTCATCTTATACATCCTGAAAACAATACACCTATTTGTGATCTGTTAGAGGTTTGCACCGATTTGAATTGGGTAAGGAAACTTTATCTATAGAAATCATTACCAACATACCCGGACTTGTGCACTATCCTGTTTTTTCAATCCAAAAACATCCCCCCTTATTCTTATAACAGAGCGGGATATTCTTAAATAAATTAGAATGATGACAGTGAAGATAGTGAGGGAATAGGCGTATTTCAAAACTCCTGTTATACATCAGGAAAGTTCTTAGGAAATAAGTTTCATTCCAGTTTCGGCCACCCAACACCCAATTTTTTGGATACTCGAATGGATAAAAAATATCATGAAAATGTATATAAACACCCGTATTCAGTGCAGGAAGTATTTCATGTAGTAAATAGTTAACATCGCTGCCTGTCTTTACCACATGGGTGCTATCAATAAAAAGTATATCACCTGCCTTCAGTTCCTTAAACCTGTCAAGTTCGATTACCTGTAGATCTTTTTCAATTATTTCGGTATTGTTCCTGTCCTTATCAGAAATAAGCGAAAACAACCTTTCAGTATATGGTTCAATAAATGTAAGGTTAATTTTTTTATCGAAAAACAAAGCATTAGTATCCAACATAATTGCCGATGAATGCCCCGATCCAATTTCAATAATTCGATTTGGTTTTAAGTAGCGGATCATAGCGTAAAGAACAAATGCATCGGTATGTGCATAAAAGTTATTATTAAAATAATACCTCAGATGATCCGTTTTCTCATCTTGAAAAGGAATTTCATCATAGAATTTCGAAAGATCCCGAAGCAGGGCAGTTTGTTTTTCATCATTCAAGTTTATTTCAGTAATGCCAACTTTTTCTTCATCAGCCCAAATCTCTTTTTCCCTTACTTTTAAATCATCAACCGACACAATTGGCGAATAGAAATGACCTGCCGGAAAACATGAATTCTTCTTGAATCTCTTGTTTTCAGATACAAGTAACATTACATTTTTTGTTAGATCAGCAACTCTTTTTTTTAGTCTGTCTACTTCATTATTTAGCCATACATTATTCTGAATTATACTTTCATTTTCATTATGCAATTGTTGATTTTTCTGATTTAATTCAATAACATGCGGAATTCTGTTGATCAGATTTATAATTGTCTTTTTAAGTTTCATATGGTCTACTTTGCTCATCCGTAAGTATTAATGGTTAAAAGTATATATATGGTTTGATTTATCCTAAATGGTCCCTTTCAAATAGTATCACAGGTCTCGCTTTGAAAAATATATTAGAGCCGGACAACATATAAACTCAATTTGGAAAGCCTTATTCTTTCTCTATTTTTGTAATGCAAAAAAGCCCTTATTGGTATTTCTATGGAGAATTTCATTGTATCGGCCCGAAAGTACAGGCCGGCAACATTTGAGTCGGTTGTTGGACAAAAATCTATTACGACCACACTAAAAAATGCAATAGGTAAGAATCATCTGGCCCATGCATATTTGTTTTTCGGACCCCGGGGAGTAGGAAAAACTACATGCGCAAGGATTTTTGCAAAAACCATAAATTGTACTCAGCCTACTGAAGAATTTGAAGCATGTAACCACTGCGAATCATGCACTACATTTAACGAGGCAAGGTCGTATAATGTCCACGAACTGGATGCTGCCTCAAACAATTCGGTTGAAGATATAAGAAATCTGACAGATCAGGTTAGGATTCCACCACAAGTTGGAAGGTTCAGTGTATATATCATCGATGAGGTTCATATGTTGTCACTATCAGCTTTTAATGCTTTTTTAAAAACACTGGAAGAACCCCCCGGCCATGCCATTTTTATCCTGGCAACCACCGAGAAACATAAGATTATCCCT
>CAYLZH010000154.1:0-8343 GCA_964388245.1 uncultured Bacteroidales bacterium | reverse complement strand
AACAGGAACCAGAAATAATAATTGTTATTATGACGAGTAATATATTTAATCTGTAATTCATATTATATTGTTTTTATTTTCAATTCATAAAAGTATAAAGCTATATTAATTATCTGAAATATATTGCCAACAGCGAGGGTGTTGAAGCCGACACAGAAGGTTTAGGAGTTATTGCTCAAAAAGCCGATGGCGCTATGCGCGATGCCCTGTCAATATTCGATCAGATAGTAAGTTTCGCCGGATCGAAAATTACATACGAGAATGTGATCGAAAACCTGAATGTACTCGACTACGACTATTATTTCAAATTGGTTGATGTTCTTTTAAAGGGAAATTATCCGGCAGCTCTATTGATATTCAATGAGGTACTAAACAAAGGTTTCGATGGGCATCATTTTATTACCGGATTAAGCAAGCATCTGCGCGATGTACTGGTTTGTAAAAACCATGAAACAGCAACACTCCTTCAGGTAGGTGAGAAAATTCGCTCACGGTATCTTGAGCAGGCTGCACAATGTCAGGAATTGTTTATACTCGAAGCACTTGAAATTAATAACCAGTTCGACCTGAATTATAAAATCAGTAATAATAACAGGCTACATGTTGAGCTTGCACTATTACAACTGGCAAACATTGCCCTAAAAAAAAAAGTCCTCACAATAAATTAGATAATGATAAACAAATCGACTCAGCATCTATCTCGAAATCATCAGAGACGCAACCTGTAAAACCAAAACAGCCCAAAACATCATTCGAGTCTGATATACCAAAAGTAAAAAGCTTAAAAAAGCTTCCCTCCCTGAACGAGGAAAAAGAAATGCTTGAATATGCTTTAAGTGGTGAAAAACCACAATCGAAAGTCGAAGAAGTTGCTGACAAAGTTAATATAGAACGAAAGGAATCATCAGAAACAAAACCGGAGAAAAAATTTTCAAATGAAGAATTAAAAATCTCGTGGTTGCAGTTTGCTGAAAAACAAAAAACCGAAGAACCAAGACTATACAGCATCCTGATCACAAATATTCCTAAGATAAAAGAAGACTATAAATTATATATCAGGCTTGCAAACCGTTCGCAGGAAGAACATTTAAACGAAATAAAAGCAAAGCTGATCAGTTTTCTCCAAAAGGAGCTTGAAAACAGCAAGGTTGAATTTGAGATTGATGTTGTTGAAAGTAGCAGTAATGAGAAAAAACTCTATACAAATAAAGATAAGTTCGATCATCTTGTAAAAAAGAATCCTGCACTGGCCAGAATGAAACAACAATTAAACCTCGATTTTGATTAAGTATGACACGGATTGGATTACTATCCGATACACATGGCCATGTTGAACCGGCCATAGTTAATTTTTTCCGTGATTGCGATGAAATCTGGCATGCCGGGGATATTGGTAATCTTAATACTGCTGATGCTTTTGCCTCTCAGAAACCATTTAGGGCGGTATATGGAAATATCGACAATCATGAAGTAAGGCGCGAATACCCGAAACACCTTCGGTTTTTATGCGAGCAAGTTGATGTATGGATTACTCACATTGGAGGCTATCCTACCCGGTATGATAAAAGAATTTTGTCAGAGATTTACAGAAATCCACCTCGCTTGTTTATATGTGGCCATTCTCACATTACTAAAATTATGAATGACAATAAACTTGGATTATTATACATAAATCCGGGAGCAGCAGGGAATTTTGGATTACATAAGATAAAAACAGCAGTTCGATTTCAGATTGACGGGGATGAGATAAAAGAACTTGAACTAATAGAGATTAAACGTTGATGCCGGCAGTTTGGAAATCGCTAAAGGAAAAAGGAGGTAATGGGATAAACAGCCGGCATCAACTCTTAAATTTACTATGAGCTATTCATTAACGGGTCGCTGGGCTTCTTTAGTATAACGTACTTCCTTTTCCTTGCCCTCAACTTTAAAAAATGCAATTTCTTTATTTTTATTTTTCTCGAATCGGATCAGAAAGGTTTTAGATCCTTTGTTGGTTTCGATAGTAACACTTGACTTTGCCTTATCGAATTTATAAGTCTTACCTTCAATCGGATCTTTTTCCTTACGACCAATGGCATAGGTGCCATCGCCTTTGAATTCCATGAACCGACCTTTTTTTCCGGTCACCCATATTCCAACTATATCTCCTTCGACAGCTTGCTGTTCAGATTGGACCACCTCTTTGTTACTGGTTGCAGTGTTCTCTTTTTTCGAATTGGTATCATTCGCACAGGCTGAAAACAATACGAATGAAATAGCTACAACAACACTTAAATAAAATGCTCTACTCATGGCACATTTGTTTTTGTTATCAATTAATAATCATACAAAATTAAAAATAAATGAGACTTTTACTCTGATATTCGATGATTTTATTACAGATTAATCCATTATGCCAAACGAATAATTGCCCATGTTATCCAATTCCATATTAATCCTCATAGAAGTCTTCATCGTCTTCAGGAAATTCATCCTCCATATTGAATTTCTGAAGGAAATACCTTTGCTTACGTTCGTTGGCAGGTACAATAGTCAGTGGCGGCTCGTCTTTAATTTCGTTCCGTCGTTTATCCGGTTTCATTTCTTTCAACGCAATATTAAAATTATCGTCTGATGAAACTACAAAGAGATTATTTCGCTTGTATTCAAACAGGTACCAAACATCATAATCGAGTTGCAGATAGATCGTGAACTCATTCGTACTCCTCGTTCTTACAAACTCCATTTTTCCGTCAACATACCTGTTAATTTCAGTTTTTCCTATATTGCCAATTCCGATTGGCCCTACTGAATAGTAGGATTTTGTTTGTGAGTCCCAAATCAGGTTAACTTCGGTTAAAACCAACGATTTATCCAATTCTTTTGGCAATTTCCGGTACTCGCCATACAGGCTCAGGTTGTTTAATGCTTCATTACCTCCTTCAGGTCCCAGAATTTCGTTTATACCTTTAATAAATGTTTCACTGGCCAGGTCGGCTGGTTCAAGGGCTGTGCTGTTGTAGAGCATGTCGGCCATCATCTGCAAAACACCGGCAGGGAAAAAGAAATCAACCACCATCATTAAATTAAACTCAAGGCTGTCGTAATTAAGGTTATGTGATACAAGGCCGGCCGAATTAATCTTAATCTGACCAGAATAAACACCCAGATCGATTTTTCCTTCTCCTTCAACAACACAATCTTCTTTCGACAATTTCAACAAGTTACCGGTTAGGTCGGGATCATCGATTTTATCTTTCTGTCCAATCATGTATTCACGGCTTATTTTGTCGTAAAATAAATGACCTGCTACCGGTAATACAGCAATATCGCTATATTTTAATGGCTTATTCAGAAATGAAGTATAAATATGTGTCGAATCTTTATGCAGAAATATTGAAGACGCTAACTCATCGCCATTAATATTAACCGGTTTTTCTGAAACCGGAATATACACTTCGTTCGGGTTGATTTCTGCGGTAAATGCCAACCAATTATTATCAAGCATTATGCAATCGTAATTCATACGTGTAACACCCGAGAAAGTGAGAAACTCATGATCGGCATATAGCTGTACATCACCGTTATATTCGAAATGCGGACTTAACCTAAAGCCTAAACTGTCGGATATGGTACCGGTTGCATAGGTTTGAATCGAGTCATCAACAGCTATCACATTAAAATGAATTTGCTGTTTGCGGTTAACCTCATCGATATAATCATAATCGACTGATGCATTATAATTTAGTCTTCCGAATATATTAACATTGGCATTGTAAAGCAGGTGATACTTGCTATCGTTGTTGGCTACAATTTTAGCATCCTGCAGTGTACGCATTATGGCCTTTTTCTCAACATATACAATCCCGTCGCCCGGCAGTACTGTTGCATCGGCAACAGTTATTGTTTTAACATTGTAAGCAGTTAACAGACTTTTATCGATATTGTAGTTTGCAAGTGATGCTATAAACTGCAAAGAATCCTGTAGCGGGTGAAGTGAAATAAATTCCGATCCTTGTTGCTCACTATCTACCAGATCATATGGATCGGCATTTAAATCAACTGCCTTATCCTCAGAAGTAAGCCAGCTTACACTCATATCAATTTCCTGTTTATCCATGTACCATGTAAACACATCCATTGAGCAGATATACTGGTTTGGTGGCAGTTCGATAAATGTTTCGTCATCATTGAGTCTGAAATCTCCCTGGCGTTTTATAAAATCAACATGGGCTTCAACATTGGTTGTCCTGAATGCGAATCCATCGAGCTCGTTGGTTTGTAAGTCAAATTTAGCACTATCCGAATCGAAGGTATTAGCCTTATATGCATAAAGGTCAGCGGTTAATTCTGCATTATCGAATTCCATAAATCCACCTCCGGTCATGCCTTCAGGCTGAATTATTACATGTCCGGTGAGCAATGCTTCACTATCGTACATTTCCATTGCCGATTTTAGTGTATTTGTTTGCATTATGTCGTCGTATGGCCTCCAGTGCATATAAACATTATTTGCCGACAGGGAGGGGTATTCGGTGGCAACAGTACGTTTCTTCACTACAAATCGTTGGGCATAAGCATTGGTAGAATCGGGGTAAAACATGAAATTATTACAAATTGTTGTGGAGGTAATGTATTTTAAATGTCCATCGCCTCGCAGTCCTTTATGACTTAAATCGATAACATTCTTGTAAATACCTTTGGTTCCATATGCCGGAAAACCATCTTCGGGTGTTTTTCTAACAAAACCGAGCGACAGATCAGGCTGCACTTTCAGGGTTTCATCAAATGGTGGAAAAATTCCTGCCGAAGTAAAATTACCGTCAAAACTCAAAGCACGGGTTGAAAAGTCATCCAGGCTATCGATTGTATATGGATCGATCTGGAAATAAAACGTATCGCGTTTGTATACACCGGACTGAACCGATGGATGATCATAATATACATACGAATTCTTCAGACTGTTAAAAATCGGGTATTCCGAAAATTCCTGATATCCCGATTTGTTGTTAGGTTTATCAATGAGCAGGTTTCCTGAAATATCCTCAATTACAGTTTTCAAACGGGTAAGGACAGGAAAACCGTCCTGATCCCTGACAGGAACGTAAATCCTTAACGAATCGATGTTTTTTAAATCGATTTGAAACTGATTGTAAGAGAATTCAAATTTTTTACCGTAGAAATCAAATAATCCGGCACTTACTTTTCCTTCGAATTCAAAATCCCTGTTCTTTTTCATCAGTATCTTCCCTCCGGAGGGATAGATAATTACATTCTGGGAATCGCTGAGTTGGATTTGAGGAACACCATTAATTTTCAAATCGAATGACAAGAGACTTAAACTTGCATTTTTTACCTTACCGGGATCGGAAATAAAAGTCATTACATCGTGATCAATATTCCCTGCCTGAGCCCGCATGTAATAAAACAAACGATCGCGAATGGTAACCAGTTGCTGATCGACATCATAATCGATAACCCCGAGGTACGACATTCGCATTAACTGCTGCCTGACATCGGTTGGAGGCATATTTAGGTATCGTGCATATTCCTCGGCATAAAAAACTTCAGCCTTAATGTATTTCGAAAACTTTGCAATTGTTGTATACGGATGATATCTGTCGAGCCCTTGTAAGCCAAAATACCTGTCGGCACTAAAATAATGAGCCGATTCGAAAACAGCAGCCCTCGATTCGCCACCTTTTATCATATTAAAATCGATACCAGGTTTTTTCCTGTCCCAGATTATTTGCTCAAAATCCATATCAACCATGTGGTAGGTATTATAGAATGGTGCCCGCGACATACCTTCACCTGTTCGTGTAAACTGAACCTCGTTCTGACCTGTGTAATATTTAAAACTCAATCCCGGATGATAAATGGAGTCTTTCCCCATCCGGATGGTCATTCTGGCTTTTGCAGCTGCAATATAGTCGGACCTGAATACAAAATCGGTTGACGATACCTGGATAAACATAGTATCGCCACGGAAAAAATTCAGGAACGATGGATCGCCTGTACTTGTAGTACTTAGAAATTTATTTCCATGCATGGAAAAACCACCTTCGTAATTTATCCCAGGATAAATATCAATAATGGAAAGCCGTTTTTCATATGATGAAAATTTGGGGTAGGATATTCGTTTCGAGGTAGTTTTAGCCATTACTTTATTACTTAGCTTGCCAAGCATCTGATCTTTTGAATATGCAAGATGCCTGAACAAAACCGAATCGGCCTCGTAACCCGATTTTATCATGTGAATTGTGTAGTTGTTTAATACGGCATAAACCGAATCGGCCGAAAATCCTGCATCTTCCCAGGTGACGTTTCCTTTTTCTCCAAACCATTTCTTACTTGCCGGCACATAATAACCACTTGTTTCGTAAAGCAAAATACTATCGCCTTTAGCATAGCAAATCAAATCGAGGCTGTCAAATGAAATGGCTGCTTCATTATTAACAAAGGTAAACTGAAATTCGGCCCCCTGCGAATTCCATTCAGCAGAAGGCGATTTGTAAATTATATTTTTTCTTAAAATCTGATCGGAAGAAACAAGGAAAAAATCGATCTTACTTAACTGATAGCTTCTCTTGGAAAGCATAAACTCGAAAGCTTCCTGCCACTGATCACGGCTTTGATCGTTGTGGCTGCTCATGTTAAATGCAATTAGTGTTCGCAGGTAGTTATTAAAATGAGGAAATGCACGACCACGTTTTTTCAGCAATGCATTGGCTGTTCTTTTAATGGCTATTTGCTCATCGTGTGTAAAAAGATTTGCCGACCAGTGCTGGTGAAAAATATCAAAGGTTTCAGCGCCTTCTTTTTTTTTCGATTTTTCAAGAAAAGTTTTGAGCTCTTTCAGAAATGTGGGATCATCGTCGCTGAATTTCCTGATGGTTTGGGCCTTTGTTGAAACGAGACTAAAAAGAAAAAGTATCAGGATTAGTAAAGAGGTTTTTCTCATGATTTAATTTCGTTATGTGGTTTTCGATAGCCTTACTGCTACCCAGTTATTTTTTTGCTTTTTCAACTCAATAATGAGATTATACTCCCTGCACTTATCCAGAATTATCCTGGAATCTTCGCTATAAAATCCACTCATTATCAGCGTACCTTTATCCTGAAGGCATTGAGCATAATTTGCAATATCGGACATTAGAACATTCCTGTTTATATTTGCCATAATAATGTCGTACTTTTCACCTTCGATCAGTTTCGAATCGCCCAATAAAACGTTGATGTTTTGGCAATTATTACGTTCAACATTTTCGAGACTGTTCCGGAATGCCCAATCATCATTATCGATAGCGGTAACCTTACGGGCGCCACACATCGAGGCAAGTATTGCCAGCACCGCGGTTCCACAGCCCATATCAAGAACCTGCTTTCCGGACAAATCGATGTCAAGTAATTGTTCAACCATCAATGAGGTAGTTTCGTGATGGCCTGTCCCAAACGACATTTTTGGTTCGATAATAATTTCGTACTTAAACTTTTTATCGATCGAATGAAATGGAGCTTTAATAATACATTTATTACCAATTATTACCGGATTAAAATCGGCTTCCCATTTTTTATTCCAGTTTTGCCCGGGTATTTCATGTAATTTATACCTGGAATTCACATCGAATTGAATCATTTCCTTTAGTGTTGACTGAAGGATACTTTCATCAAATTCAGACTTGGGTATATAGGCCTTAATACCTTGCCGGGTTTCAGTAAAACTTTCGTATCCTGCCAAACCTAATTTAGCGACACAAATTTCAGAAGTAATTTCGGAAAAAGGCGAAAATGTACATTCAACTTCGATATAATCCATAAACTGATTTTTGCCACAAAATTAGCAAAGCAATTTACTTTTAGATCGAACAAAACAATTTACGTTGAAAACAAAAGAAGATTATTATGGGTAGCGTTAAACCAAAATTACTGCAGCCACTTCGACAAATCACGATCAATAAGGTCCTGAAACTTCAGAATATCTTCGCGGTAAACTTCATCGATCAATCGCTTGCGGATTTCCGGATCCATGTCTGGTTTTTCAAGGTTCGACCTGCGCATTGAAGTTACGGCTTTTTGCATTTGGGTACTTTCGCGCATTTTTTGAACAAGCGAAGGAGCAATTTTTTCGACTCCTTTCCTAATAAAACTTTCCTGACCAATAAATTTGTCCTTGAATTTATTTTTCACAAAACCCGATTCGTTGTACCGTACTTCGGTATTCGGCCTAAAACTATCGTCGATGCCAAGAAAACCATACAGATCCTTAAAAAAGGCTTCCTGATCCTTATGCATATCCGACATCAGATAAATCTTAAACTGTTCTCTTGGAAATAGATCGAGGTACTTACTGAGGTGCCT
>CAYLZH010000153.1:0-12243 GCA_964388245.1 uncultured Bacteroidales bacterium | reverse complement strand
ATAGCAAAATACAACAGTCTGGGTAGTCATAAACCACTGCAGTGCACTGTAGCCCACATTAGTACTCCACATAAAAGAGGCAAATCCTAAAAGTAAATACAGGACGTAAAAGGCGAATGCAAAGTTATTTTGCCATTTGGACGAATCTATAGCACCATAGTTGATAATTTTCCTGTAAATAACATATGAAGCAACCATTACACTCATGCGCCCAACAACCTTAAAGATCCTGGTAATAAGAATGCTTTCGCTCACAGTAAAAAAACAGCCAATCATTAAAAACAAGATGATCAGCAGATACCTGTCGATCTTTTTCAGGAAAATACTATGATCGATATGTTTTTGGTCGTAAGTCATTTAAGAATAAAGCATGTCGAAATCGTTAATGATTTTATCCCAGTTGAATATTTTATCCACCATCGATTTTGCATTGTCCGACATTTGCCTGAGTTGATCACGTTCATTCATCTTAAACAATTGCTCAAAAGCAGAGGTCATCGCTTGTTCATCTTCATTTTCGATGGCAACTCCGGCATTCATCTGCCTGATATATCCAGCCACATTTGTTGCTTTTGTTACTACACAGGGTATTCCCATGCTACTTGCCTCGAGAACCGAAGAAGGCAGGCCTTCGTTTCGCGAAGGGTGCGCAAAAATGTGCATGCCGTGCATAAGTTCATCTTTTTCAGTGCCAAATTTGCTGCCCCATAAAACTACTTTCTCGCTCAGGTTTTTACGATTGATGATATCCTGGAACTTATTACGTTCATCACTATCGCCAACTATCCATAATTTCGATTTAGGATAGATTTGATTGAACTTCTGAAATGAATTAACCAGAAGATCGAGCCCTTTGGTGTAAATATCGAGTCTGCCAACAAAACCAATAATAAAATCACCTGTAGCTTTCTTTTCTGTGGAAATTGTTTCACTTGCCTCGAAACCATAGGGGAGTAAAAACGATTTGTTATTTGGAAAAATATTCTGAAGTCCATCGACTTCGCTTTCACCAATGGAATGAATTTTATTAGCCTTAGAAAGAAGTCCTTTTTCGAAAATTCTGAAATAAGCGTTTTTTGTAAATTTACTCCTCTGCATGGCAATGGTGTTGTACGCGCCATGGGCTGTTAATACAAATGGAATTTTATGATTCGAAAGAAAAGCTGAAATGCTTGAGTATATTGGGATCCAGCCACCATGAAGATGAAAAACCGACTGTTCCTTTTTCGACAAAATAGCCTGCTTTAAAGAAGTATCAATCGAGAATGGATTTTTTTTAGTATTAAACAGAACGGTTTCAAAATTTCTATCACCATAATTATGACTTGTGTCTTTTGTTATGCCCCACACTGATACCTTCCTGCCTGAAGCTGCCTGCCTTGTTGCAAGTTGATAAACAACTTTATTTACACCGTTCATCCTGTTGGGATTGGCCTTGCCTAATATGAGATGTATTATTTCCAAAATGAAAATTTATGTTTAACAAGAATTAATTGCATATACCCAACAACTATCAATTGTGATATTATCAATCCGGCTATGGCTCCCGATAAATTCCATTTACTAAGAAGGAAATTGAACGAGACAAGGCTAAAAATTAACGAAAACAAATAGGCAAAGAAAAAATGTTTGTTCAATACCAACGCCCTGATGGCCATACGTATAGGGTACCCAATGAAAATGATAAAATAAAGGATAGCCATTCCTTGTACAACATAAGCATAATCGGCATAATTAGCTCCGCCCGCCAGGACAATAATAGGTTTCGAAAAGAAAAATGCCGCTAAAAGAACAGTACCAAAAATCAGCGACGATTTAAGACTGATCTGTTTTAAATAAGTTGTTGCTTCGGTGTACGAATTGGTTAATAGTCGTGATGTTTGTGGAAGCACATAGTTTTCGAAGGTTTGTAGAAGAACATTCAGCACTCCAAATATTGATTGAACCAGCCGGAATGCACCTAATGCCCTGATACCTAAAAATATTCCCGATGCTACTACAAATAAATTGGCCGACCACCACTGCATGAATGCTACCATAAGCAACCACTTCGACTGGCTGTAATGTTTTGCCAGATATGCTTTCCAGTTTGCATTTGGACTATAAACAGGTCGCGTAAACAGTAATCCGGCTACAACTGCAGGGATATACCCCAGGCCTAAATATAAAAGCATTTCAGAAAGCCTTATTTCATTAAATAACAGCGAAATAATCAGGATCGAAAACTGACAGGCAGCCATGAGGAAATCAATTATTAGAGCATATTTTATGTTGGCACGGGCAAGGAATAATTTCCTGAAATAATCGTGCATTACAAATCCTGAGGATAAAACGATAATGCCTGCACCCAGGTTATTGTATAATGCCAGCCACGAGAAATCAAAATAGAGGATAATACTGGATATTAGTGCGATTAGTAAAACCAGGCCAGATTGTATCCAAAAACTGAACGATACATATGAATGTTTGTTTTCGATACCTGCGAGCGTAACCTGGAGAGGTTGAATAACCATAGCATTCAGTACACTGATAACAAGGTAAATAGCCAGCAGTATCGATGAGAATACTCCAAAATCTGAGGGTGTCAAAAGTCTTGCCATCAAAATGGTGACAATAAAGCTGTTACCGCTGAATATAGCCTGATCGGTCAGGACAAGTGATTTATTGTTGCTTATCAGGATATTGAAAAATTTTCTCATTTTTTACTGAATTTTGTCCTGATTTTCCTTGTCAACTTTATAATGGCAATAACCATCTCACTTATAACATTTGGATTATATCCATACCGGTTTAGTGTAAACCGTACCATCGGAAGGTCATATTCCTGTGCCAGTAATTCGGTTTGGATGATTTTTTTGGCAGGGGTCAGGCGTGAGTCGAGAACAACAAAATTTGTTGAAGCCAGGCTCATCAAAAGCAATGATTTATGATTTTCAATTTCCTCGTTTAATACAACGGTTATATCGTAGTTATTTTTAAGAGTTTTCAGGTGTGCCAGCATTTTCGATTTTGTAAAAAGGTCATAGGCCGGGGCATTTAGGGTTATCAAATCAATATTCTCCTTGAATGGTTCTATTTGAACACCGTTTCCATTGCCTATTTGCATGGTATTGGCTGCATCTATTAGCAATACCTTTCTGTTTTGCCGGGCAAATGCTTCGGCCATTTTCAGTGTATTAAAGCTTGCCCCGTCGCGCTGATTGAAAGAGCTAAAACAAATTACCCCCAAATGTTTAATTAAGCCTTTAATTTCCAAATGAACAGCCTCCTTAAGAAAATGATGTTCCTGTTTAGACTTGTTATTTAAGTAAGGCGTAAACATTGCGATTGGAATGGTGGAGTTGGTTTCGATGGTTTGTTTGTCGTTTACTTTTGCTTTCCACAGGTGTACAAAATATATCAGAATAATGGAACCAAACATGCCTAACAAAACAGAAATGCTTAAGATTATGACACGATTAGGTGAGATTGGTTCTTTTGGAACCTGGCCATAGCTGATAATTCTGTGAAAGGCAATTTTAGCCGCCTGTGCAATTTCTGCTTCAATCTTTTTCTCGTTAAGGAAGTTATACGATTGCTGATAAATGTTGAACTCCCGGTTAAAAATTGTTAGTAGTCTTTCTTTTTCTGGAATTCCGATGAATGCCTTTTCAGCCTCGTCGATATTTTCGCATAAGCGATTGTATTTAATCTCTAAATTTCGACGTGTATTACTGATGCTCTCCGATAGGTAGCTGGTCAGATCGCGTATTTTTCCATCAACAACTTTTACTTTTTCATTGTCCGGTGTAAATTCCATCAACAAATCCCGACGTTCCGATTGCAATTCCTTGATCTTTTTTACAATTTCTGTTGACAGTAGATCGGTAAATGTCTCGAAATTCGGTGCCAGTTCCAAAAAGTTATCCTCTCCTTCCTTAATATATTTATCCAGGTCCTGGATGGCTTCCAGATTCATTTTAATATTTGTTTGCTGGATTTTCAGATTGGCTATCTTTCTTAAATCAGTTTCAGTTTCCTGGAAAATATTAGTAATACCTCTTTGGTCTCTAAGCTGTTGGATTTTTTCCTCTGACTCCGACAATTTCTCAAGCACATAATTTATCTGTCCTTCAAGAAAATCAACAGTAATATTTGCTGCTTTATATTTATTGTCGATGTAATCTTTAATGTATTCCTCGGTAAGTTTGTTTGTTAATATCGAAGCTTTTGCCGGATTTTGCGATTTGTAACTAATCCTGATTACCGGCACATCTTCTTCAACTGCAATCACATCCAGGTTCTTTCTTATATTGTTGACCAGGCTCTGTCGGCTCAAAATCTTAAACTGGAAATTATCGATGTAGTCGAGATAAGGTTTTTTCGATAATAAACCATTGTTGAAATTAACTACCAGGTTTAGCTCAGGAAGCTTTAAGGTATCGCCAATAGTACCATTGATAATTGTGTTTGTTTCAGGATCCGATAAAATATAATCTGATTTATTAAGAACCTTAAGATCGTATAATTTATCGTAGGCATCTTTTTCAATTACAGTATAATTAATTTTTAGCGGCGATTGATCGTAGAGCTCTGTAGTTCTGATATTTCCTTTTCTGAAAATCTCAATATCATAATCTAAAATATCGAGGGTTTGATTTATCAGAACATTTGATTTAAGTACTTCGATTTCTGCAGAAATCCTGCTTGCTGTTGCAAAAACATCGAGGTCTTTAAACAACTGACTACTGGGTATTCCTTCAGATACGTCGGCCAACCTTAGTTTTGCTGTGCTTTCATACATCGGGACCACATAGTTGAGATATTTTTTGGCAATAAGAAATCCGATTATCATTGCCAGAATGATAATTGGCAGACCTCGTATATATGGTTTTAATAATCTTAGATTTTCTTCCATGATAATTTCCCTTATAAGGCTCCAAGAAGAATTGCAGCAGCTGTAATTGTAGTTGTAAAGGGGATTATGTTTGAAACGCGCCTGTCAAATTCTTTATATTTTTTTGAAGGAACAATAACAACATCGCCGGCATAAAGCTGAATGTTTTTCATCAAATAATAACCCGATTTTGTTAAGTCTAAATTTGCAACCCTTACATGTTCACCCTCCTGACGAAGGATTTTTACGTATTCAAGATCGGCAAAAGAGTCGAAACCATTGCATTTGGCAATAATTTCCAATAGGGTATTATTGTCCTTATCCACCTGTACAATTTGTGGTTCCCTTACCTCGCCAAGTACTGAGATTTCTTTGTTTAAAACTTTTACATCGACAATTGGATTAACCAACCACCTGCTAAAACATTGCTTTAATGAGTCTTTGAGTTCGATAACAGTCTTATTCAGGACATTAGTTGTTCCCAGTTTAGGAATTTCTATATTTCCATTTGCATCAACCAAAAGCCATTTACCGTAAACTTCGTTCGAGTTATAAATTCCATAAACCGAACCTACACTCAAATCATCCTGTTCCCAAACACTAACTGTTATTTTATCATCCCTTCTGATATGGTATTGATAGTCCGGATTGTAAAAAAAAGCACTATCCAATAAAGCTATGTCATTGTTGCGTTGTTTTCCGGGCTCAATAAACAGGTTAGGAGTTTTACAAGAATAAAGTAGTGATGCTAAACCTATAATTACTAAGTATCTCATAATTAAACAATATGAAATAGTGTCTTTAGCAGACTGGGTTTCGACCGTTCCATTAAATCTCTAAATTCAAGAATTCTGTTTAATACCTCCTTAATTTTTTCTTCTTCCGAATCTCCCTTTTGTATATAGTCAAAAGCACCATGTTTTAATGTGTCCACAGCGGGTTTTATCTCATTTTGTGATGAAATCATTACAACAAATATGTTTGGATCAAACCGTTTGATTTTCTTAAGGACATCATATCCCGACATGGTATCCATCTTATAATCAAGAAAAACAACATCAGGTTTTCGATGAAGATTGTTGAGGCATTCTGTACCACTTTGAAAAATGCTTACATCGTCGTAGCCATTATTTCTGATATATCGACCAAAGATGTTGAGATAAAACAACTCATCATCTACAACAAATATTTTAAGTGATTCTGACCTTTTCATGTCAAACACCTACGTCAGATTTTACTATTGGTTTCAAAACAACAGGCAGACAGGAACGAGGCTTTTGAAAGTAATGACCTTGAAATAAATTCTCAACTGGTATGTTTGTGTAAACATATTCCGTCATCTGCTTTTTTTTTCATAATATTGCTAATAGTATTATTTAAAATCCTTTGCCATGAAATATCTTATTATTCTTCTGATTTCTTTTATGCTACTTGGTGTTACAAGTCAATCAAGGTCTCAAACGATTGAAAACGCAAGTTTCGATAGTCTTTGTGTTTGTGCCATCGACAGGATTTGGTCCTGGGTAACTTCGGACACTTATAATTATTATGGCGATACAGTTCAGCCATTTACACCGAATCAGTTGTATACTTCGTTCAACTGGGAAATCCATATGGCTTACTTTACGGTTCAGATAAATTATGATAATGATCCCTTGCATTATTTACATTCGGTAAAATTGTTTACAAGACCAGATATCGTTTATCCCGATGGTGAAAAATTCAGGGGATTCATCGCCAATGGTCACCATTTTTATACAGATGGTGCCGGGTATATTGATTTTCGAAAGGGAGGCAGTCCTTTCCCTTACAGGCCCTATTCAATGACAGGATTATACAAATTTGAAGATTCACTTTCAGTTATTGATGAATACGGTAAGGCTATTGTTTTACTTAAAAGTTTCAATAGTTTAACCAATTCTATTGATACTGTCGGATATGCTCAAAGTAGTATTGAATTAAATCCAAGCGCGATATGGTCACCTTTCGAGCTGGTTATCAATTATTATAACAGTGCAATACCCGATTCCATAGTTGTAATTTTTGAATCTTCATCGATGGGAAACCAACCAACAACCTTTTGGATCGATGATATTCAATTCCAATATATTACAGAAAGTGAAGAATTGCATGTTGATCCTCAATTTGTAGTTTACCCGAATCCTGCTACTGATATACTTTCTATCGATTTCGAAAAGCAAAGTTTATCCGATATTTTCAATATGAACATGTATAATGCTTCGGGCCAGTTAATTCTACGTACGGATATTCATTCTTTCCCATATACATTGGATACTAAGGATTTTTCGCCCGGAATCTATTTCCTTGACCTAAGCTGTGGATCAGATAATCTGAGATGGAAACTTATTAAGAGATAGATATATGGAATGGAATTATTCCTGACATACCTTATATAATTGTTGTTAACACCTATGACGATTTGATTTTTCTATTATAGTTCATAATTGATGAATCCTGATAAATTCATCCCAATTGGAATTATTGATAATTGGATTATTTTTGTCCAAACCACCAAATCTGAAACTATGAACAGAATATGTGAACTTTTTGGCATTGAATACCCTATTATCCAGGGGGGGATGATATGGTGTAGCGGCTGGAAACTGGCGACTGCGGTGAGTAATTGTGGAGGCCTGGGCTTAATTGGTTCAGGTTCAATGTACCCCGAAGTCTTCAGGTACCATGTTCAACAGGCAAAGGAAAATACCGACAAGCCATTTGGAGTTAATGTTCCATTAATCTATCCTAACATCGAGGAAATTATACAGATAATTATCGATGAAGAGGTAAAAATTGTCTTTACATCCGCAGGAAATCCAAAAACATGGACTAAGCATTTACAGGATCATGGAATTAAAGTAGCCCATGTTATTGCAAATAGCAGGCTTGCTCCTAAATGCGACAAGGCCGGAGTCGATGCAATAGTGGCTGAGGGATTCGAAGCCGGAGGGCATAACGGAAGGGAAGAAACTACGACATTGACTCTCATCCCCTCCGTTCGACAGACCACCCGATCGCCATTGATCGCAGCAGGTGGTATAGGTTCGGGAAGAGCAATGCTGGCTGCTATGGCACTTGGAGCCGAAGGAGTTCAAATCGGTAGCAGGTTTGCGGCATCCATAGAGTCGTCGGCCCATGAAAATTTCAAAAAAGAAGTTATTAAGGCTGATGAAGGAAGTACAAAGCTAACACTAAAGCAGTTAATACCTGTGCGTCTTATTCGCAATAAATTTTTCCGTGAAATTGATGCTGCTGAAAAACGTGGAGCCAGCATCGAAGAACTGACCGGAATATTAGGCAGGGGCCGGGCTAAGAAAGCGATGTTCGATGGCGATATCGACGATGGCGAAATGGAAATCGGACAGGTATCAGCGCAGATAAACTCTGTTCAACCTGTATCAGAAATATTTAACGAGATATTGTCAGGATACCGGGAAATAAAAGAATCTCTCAATCACTCCACTTATAATCTGTAAGGTTATAAGAAATTATTACAAACATCTGCTCCTGATTGTGAATAAATCGGTTGATTTCTAAAGCCATTAGGATAATTGAATAAGGAAATTTTTAGCCTATTTTTGCGTTTTTATCAATATTTATAAAAATGAATCGCAAGAAAATAAATCAGCTTATAAGCAAATTCTCATTATTCATACTTTTTCTGTTTTTATATGCTGGCTTGTGGGGGCAAGTTTCAAGGGACGAGTACATAAAGCAGTATTCAAAACTTGCAATTCGCGAGATGAAACGAACTGGTATTCCGGCAAGCATTACGATGGCCCAGGCCTTGCTCGAGTCGGACAATGGTAACAGTAAACTGGCCAGACGTGCTAATAATCATTTTGGAATTAAATGTGGCGGAAACTGGGAAGGAAAAACTTTTCATCAGGATGATGATGCACGGCATGAATGCTTCAGGAAGTATAAAACAGTTGATGAATCGTACCGTGATCATTCAGAATTTCTAAAAAAGGATCGCTATAAAGCACTGTTTGACTTATCGAAAAATGACTATAAGGGATGGGCCAGAGGGCTTAAAAAGGCCGGCTATGCAACCAACCCTAAATATCCCGCGCTGCTGATAAGGATAATTGAAGACAATAAACTTTCGGATTTGGATGCTGATAAAGGCAAAGGTGAAGTTGCCGGTACAGATATTCCCAAAATAAATAATGCCAGGCCTAAACCAACGAGAACTGAAGGTAATGAATTTGTTATCGAGGGGAAACATCATCAGGTGAAATTGAATAACAGGATTAAGTATATAATTGTAAAATCAAGCGATACGTTCCGAAACATAAACAAGGAATTTGATTTAATGGCCTGGCAAATTCCAAAATATAATGAGTTGCCCGCCGATTCGAAACTTGTGGAAGGGCAGTTATTATATCTTCAACCTAAAAGAAACAAAGCTGAAGTTGGATACGATTTCCACATTTTTGAACAGAATGAAACAATGTATAGTGTCTCTCAGAAATATGGGATAAAATTAAGGAAATTGTATGAACTAAATTTGCTTCCCGAAGGAATTCAGCCAAAAATTGGTACCAAATTATACCTTCGGAAAAGGAAGAAATAAATGCAATAATCGCATATCTGTAATCGGAAAATTGCCCGAAACAATCAACAATGTTCAAGCACAAGGCGAAAAAATGGTCGAAAAATTTTTTATTCAGCATAAATTTTTCAACATTTACACATTATTTATTAATTCAATTCTGATTATGGTTAAAGGTAAAGTCAAATGGTTTGATAAAGTCAAAGGTTATGGTTTTATTCAAACAGTAGAAGAAAATGATGTCCGCGACGTTTTCGTCCATTACTCAGGAATTATTGGTGATGGTTATCGTGTGCTAAAAGAAGGCCAGGAAGTTAATTTCGAAATTATTGATGGCAATAAAGGCCCTCAGGCAACTCAGGTTACAATGGGTGGCAATGGTGAGGCACCAAAAGAAGACTAACAGAGCAATTCTATTTGACTGTAATTAAAAGAGATGTTTAGTTGGCCGTGTTTATGGCCAACTTTTTTTTTAACATCCAATATACCTTGAAATAACTATTTTTTGAATTTCCGAAGTTCCTTCGCCAATCTGAAGGAGACGCTGATCGCGGTAAAACCGTTCAATATCATAATCTTTCATAAGGCCGTAGCCACCGTGAATTTGAACTGCTTCGTCGGCTACTTCCTTTGCTATCTCTGAGCAATATAATTTCGACATAGCAGCTTCTTTTCCGTAAGGTTGTTTTGTTTCTTTCAACCAGCATGCCTTATATAATAAATTACGGGCAAGTTCAATTTTGGTGGCCATATCGACCAACTTAAATGCGATCGCCTGAAATTTACATATCTGTCGGCCAAACTGCTTTCTTTCCTGCGAATATTGCAAAGCCAACTCATAGGCTCCCTGGGCCAGACCAAGTCCCATGGCAGCAATCGATAACCGGCCACTATCAAGGGTGCTCAGCATGATCTTCGACCCCTGGCCTGCTTTTCCTAATAAATTAGATTCGGGCACACGGCAGTCGTCGAAATATAATTCGGCTGTATTCGAACTTCTCCACATCATTTTCCTGTGCATGGGGACAGCTTTAAAACCAGCTACATCCTGTTCTACTAAAATGGCCGAGTATTCTTTTTTGCCGTCAGTATCGCCTGTTACAGCCTGCACGGTCGATCCCAGGGTTATTTCTGTTGCTGCATTGGTAATAAATATTTTTGAACCGTTAATAACCCAGTCTCCGCCTTCAAGAACTGCCCTGGTTTTTGTCCCCCGCGAATCGGATCCTGCATCCGGTTCTGTTAATCCAAATCCCCATAGTTTTTCGCCGGTGCATAATTCAGGCAGATATTTTCCTTTTTGCTCTTCATTTCCAAAGTCGAAAATTGGGCCTATCCCAAGCGAATTATGTGCTGCCACTGTGGCTGCCTGGCTGCTGTCGATCCGTGCCAGCTCTTCAACTGCAATAATATAACTAAGCACATCGAACCCATGGCCACCAAATTTTTCATCGACAACCATTCCAAATAGGCCGATTTCGCCCATTTTTTGTGTGAGATCAATTGAAAATTCTTCATTTTCATCAAGTTCTGCTGCGATAGGTTTAATTTCGCGCTCAGCAAAATCACGAACAGTATTTCTAATTAGGCGATGCTCGTCGTTACAGTAAATATCCATCTGGTTTAATTTTGATTAGCAATTATTCGATTATCAGTCATTAATTATATTAAGATTATGGCTATTCTGAATTTCGTATGCTCAGTCTTCATTACCGGCAATTTCATATTCAACCAACTGGCTGGTGCCATCAACCATATCACCTTCCTTAACTTTGTAGCTGATAAGTTTTCCGGCAGCCGGAGCAAGAATGTTATTTTCCATTTTCATCGATTCAACAATGAGCAATACATCTCCTTTTTTAATTACGGAGCCTGGCGATTGAGATAGTTTCAAAACCTTTCCGGGCATAGGTGAAACTATACCGTCCTTGCCATTTGACTCGTCTCCTGCCGAATATACTTTTTCTTCAGGCAGGATATCGGTCCGGTGAAGGGAATAAAGATGACCATTAAAACTTACCCATGTATAGCCTGTTGTTGTTCCTGAAATATAGGCCCGGTGATGGGCGTTATTCATAAGCACATCAACTGAATTGCGCTCTATCTTTACGAGTGTGGCATTATAATCTTTGCCATTAAGATGAAAATGAAACTGGTTGCCTTTTCTCCGGAGTATTTTAACATTGAATTCTTTTTCATTAAAAATAACACCAATTTCAATATTGTTCCGCCAATAGCCAATCCGTTCCCATATCGAGGGATTTGGTCCTGTTCGTTTTTTATTCAGGCTGAACATAAGATATGTAATAAGAATTGTAGGCTCAGGGATACCTGACTTTTTCAGATTAATTTCATCAATAAGTTTTCCGGTATAGGTATCGCAATACCTGGTTGATATCTTATTTTCAATAAATTGATTGCTATTTAAAAGCGCAATTAAATAGGTAATATTAGTTTCGATCCCGTGGATTATGTACTCTTTTAATGCTGATGCTGTTTTTTTCCTTGCAATTTCACGATCGCTGCCATAAACTATTAGCTTGCTTACCATTGGATCGAAAAAACTGTGGATTGTTGCTGCCTTGTTAATTCCACTATCGATTCGAATACCAGCGCCCTTTGGTTCCTGATAAAAGTTCATTGTGCCTGGTGATGGCATAAAATTATTTGACGGATTCTCAGCATAAATCCTGCATTCTATGGCATGTCCATTCTGTTTTAGATCATCCTGTTGAAATCTCAATGGATTTCCTGCGGCAATTATTATTTGTTCTTCAACAATGTCGAT
>CAYLZH010000152.1:0-12245 GCA_964388245.1 uncultured Bacteroidales bacterium | reverse complement strand
ATCAATTCAAGGCACTACAGAATGCATATCAGTTCTCTAATTCGGTCATTGTTGGCCCACCTGGAACAGGTAAAACATATACAATTACCTCAATAATTTCTGATGCAGTAATTAAAAACCAATCTGTTTTAGTCGTTTCGAAAACGAAACAAGCTGTAGAAGTTTTAAGGACAATGTTGCAGGAAGATTTCAAATTAAAAGATTATTTAATTCATACTACTGGAACACATTATAAAATAAGTCTAAAAGCAAAAATTCGGAAATATTTAAGTGGAATAGCATCAAAGCAATATGTTAAATTAAATGAACCAGCAATAAATAGGTTATTTGATAGTCTTGAAAAACAAGAAAGCAAGTTTGAGAAATTTATTGAAAGGGAGTTAGAGAAATCCGATCTGGAGTTCAATCCTGATTTAAATTTTTATGAGAAATGGAGAAAGCTTTATTTGAAAGGCTTAACTTTTAATGGAGCTAAACTTTGGGATCTTTTTGAGGAAATTGAGAGATTAATAGTACAATTAGATAAAGAAATAAGTTCATACTCAAAAAGGAAAATACAATCAAATATCAAGAATAATTCAAAAACTTACAGACGAGACATAGCATATTTCTATGATGCTTTAGATTCTACAAGTTTTACAAAATATAAGAAAATACTAAAAAATGTTAATCAGCAAAATGTATTGAAAGTATTTCCGATATGGCTTGCCAATCTTTCAGATTTGAATTCAGTACTTCCATTAAAATCTGATTTATTTGATTTGGTAATTATTGATGAAGCTACTCAATGTGATATCGCTTCAGCTTTACCTGCTTTGTACCGAGCAAAACGTGCTGTAATTGTTGGAGATCCTAATCAATTAAGGCATTATTCATTTGTATCAAGAGCACAACAAGAAAACCTGCGACACAAATTACATCTTCCTGATGATAAAATATTTGATTATAGGAACAAAAGTATACTTGATTTATTTATTTCAAAATTACAAAACCAAGATCAAGTAACGTTTTTACGAGAACATTTCAGATCAACACCTTCATTAATAGAGTTTAGTAACAAACATTTTTATGATGGCCAGCTTGAAGTATTGAAATCAACTCCAAAACTTACATCGCATAAACAAATTGATCTCTTTGAAATAAATGGAAAACGCGATGATAAAGGAATAAATAAAATAGAAGCTCAGGAAGTGATGAAAAAATTGGATGAATTAATTCAAGAATATTCAAAAGAGAAAATTAATCCTTCAATCGGTATAATTTCACCATTCAATGCTCAAGTCAATTTTATTAACAAGCTATTAAAAGAAAAATATGAGTTGGGCATCTATAAAAAATTCAATTTGTTATGTGGGTCACCGTATAATTTTCAAGGTTCTGAAAGAGAAATTATATTGATTTCTTTTTGTGTATGTGATAGTACTCATCCATCAGCATTCATTCATGTTAATAAGCCTGAGGTTTTAAATGTTGCTATAACTCGCGCAAAATCATATCAGTATGTTTTCAAATCTGTTTCTGATTTAACTCTTAAGAAAGAAACCCTACTTTATCAATACTTTAACTTTATTAAGGACTTCGTATACTCTGGCAGCGAAGAATTTGAGTTAGATGATTTTCAGAATGAAGTAATTGTAGAATTAAAGAAAAAGAAATACGAAAATATAAAGTATGCTTATCCTTTGGCTGGTAACATACTAGATATCTTAGTTTCACATAAAGGTCAGAATTGTTTTATTGATTTAATTGGGTACCCTGGAATGTTTAAAGATGCCTTTTCGTTAGAGCGATATAAAACATTAGCCAGAACAGGTGTAAAAAGTTTACCTTTACATTACAGTTATTGGAAAAAGAATAAATCAGAAGCAATGAAGAAATTGAATAAATTTATATATTAAACGTGTTGCAATCATAAAAGCGCTACCACTATGAATACCAAACTGAAAATGATAAATTTGTTTCTAAAATTTTAAATAAGAAATGCTTGAAAAAATTATCAGTTTTAGTATCAGAAATAAGTTGATTGTAATATTGTTTACATTAACCCTGACAGGTTTTGGATTATTTTCAATTTATCATATTCCGGTTGGTTCGGTACCAGACATTACTAACAACCAGGTACAGGTTATAACTACTTCTGGTAATCTTTCAACCCAGGAAATAGAGCAATTTATCACCGCCCCGGTTGAAATGGAAATGGCAAACCTGCCCGGTGTTCAGGAAATTCGTTCTGTTTCGAAATTTGGAATTTCGATGGTAACTGTTGTTTTCGAAGAGAACATGGGCACTTACTTACCCCGACAATTAATTGCTGAAAAAATTAAAAGTGCTGCTGAAAAAATCCCAGAAAACTATGGTACCCCCGAAATGGGACCTATTTCTACCGGGCTGGGAGAAATATACCAGTATATTTTGGATGTAAAACCGGAATACGAAGATAATTACACTTCGGTGGAACTTAGAACCATTCAGGATTGGATTGTAAAACGCCGGTTATCCGGAATAAATGGTGTGGTAGAGGTAAATAGTTGGGGCGGATATTTAAAGCAATATGAAATTGCAATCAACCCTTCTTTATTGAAAAGCATGAGTATAAACCTTATGGAAGTATACAGTGCATTGGAGAATAATAATAGTATTAGCGGCGGGGCATATATCGAGAAGAACAAACAAAGTTACTTTATCAGAGGTGATGGTCTTGCAAGAAGCATCGAGGATATTAAAAACATCGTTATAAAAATAAATGACGGTATACCTGTTTATCTCCGCGATGTTGCCACGGTTCAATTTGGATATGCTAACCGCTTTGGAGCAATTACTGCCAATGGAAAAGGGGAAACAATTCTCGGACAGGTAATGATGCTTAAAGATGCCAACTCAAAAGAAGTCATAAATGCTGTAAAAACCAGGGTCGATGAAATTCAAAACAACCTCCCCGAAGGCGTCTTCATTAATCCTGTACTCGAAAGGGGTGAGTTAATTGCAAAAACATCCGAAACCGTAGTCGAAAACCTTATTTTAGGAGCTATCATTGTTTTTCTTACCGTTTTGCTTTTACTGGGCAATATTCGCTCGGCATTGGTTATTTCTTCAATAATTCCCCTTGCATTATTATTTACTATTTCAATGATGTACATTTTTGGTATCGACGCTAACTTAATGAGCCTCGGTGCGCTCGATTTTGGAATAATTATAGATGGGGCAGTTATAATTGTGGAGTTTATCGTGCTACGAATGAGCTTAATGAGGGAGGAACTGAATTCTGTTAACGATGATAAGCGTAAACAACTCATAGATGAAATTTCATTAAATGGTGCCTCAAAAATGATGAAATCTGCCATTTTCGGGCAAATTATCATACTAATTGTCTTTATTCCAATCTTATCGTTACGGGGTGTCGAAGGTAAAATGTTTCACCCAATGGCACTTGCATTTTCATTTGCCATAATTGGAGCAATGATAATGGGCTTAACATGGCTGCCGGTTGCTTCTTCTTTATTTTTAAAGCCCGGTGATATGAATAAGAACAACATATCAATATGGATCTTAGACTGGACATACAGACTTTATTACCCTGTGATAAAATGGTCGTGTGAGCATAAGCGAATAGTACTTGGTGCAGCGCTGGTTTCATTAATTATAACCGGAGTTCTTTTTACCAGAATTGGCGGTGAGTTTGTGCCTACTTTAGACGAAGGCGACTATGTAATACAACCTGCTTTAAAAACCGGGACATCTCTTTCCGAAACCATAAAAATGACCACCAGAATGGAAAACATTCTGATTGATAAATTTCCTGATGAAGTTGAACAGATTGTTTGCCGCATAGGTGCTGCAGAAGTTCCAACTGATCCTATGTCGATGGAAGAAATTGATATGATTATAAAGCTTAAACCAAAAAAAAAATGGAAGAAGGCTAATTCTAAGGAGCAACTTGCAGTAAAATTTAAGAATGCTTTAGAAATTATTCCCGGAATTGAGTACGAGTTTACACAGCCTATTGAGATGCGTTTTAACGAACTAATAACTGGGGTTCGCGCTGATATAGCTATAAAATTATATGGAGATAACCTTGAATACATAAACCAAAAAGCAAACGAAATAAAAAATATTGTTGTTGGTGTGCCAGGAGCAGAAGACGTAATTCTTGAAAAAACAACAGGCCTTCCACAGATAAAGGTTGCTTATAACCGACAAAAACTTGCCCGGTACAATATGGACGTAAATGCACTAAACACATACCTTTCAGCAGCATTTGGAGGTAAAACAGCGGGAGTGATTTTTGAAGGAGAAAAGCGCTTTGATTTGGTTGTTCGCTTGCAGCACCAAAACAGGAAAGATATTAGCGATATACGTAATCTTATGGTCGAAACTCCGTTGGGTGTTCATGTTCCATTATCGGAATTTGCAAATATTGAATATTCCAAAGGACCGGCAAAAATATCGCGAGACAATACACGCAGAAGGGTAGTTGTAAGCGTAAATGTAAGAAATCGTGATTTACAATCGGTGGTTGAAGATATACAACAAGAAATTGATACCAATATAAAACTACTCCCTGGCAACTACATTGAATACGGCGGACAATTTGAGAATCTTCAAAATGCCTCCAAGCGATTACTTATTGCGGTGCCTGTAGCATTGTTACTTATATTTGTCTTTCTTCATTTTGCATTTGAATCTTTTAAGGATGCCATAATGATTTTTACTGCAATTCCTCTTGCCACTGTTGGTGGAGTAGTATTGTTGTGGATTCGTGGAATGCCTTTTAGTGTGTCGGCCGGAGTAGGTTTTATAGCTTTATTCGGTATAGCGGTTCTCAACGGAATCGTATTGATAGAACATTTCAAAGAATTACATAAAGAAGGAGTGAAGACCATGCGCGATCTGATTATCACCGGAACAAAAAACCGGCTTCGACCAGTATTGCTAACTGCAGGGGCTGCTGCCATGGGTTTTCTGCCTATGGCTGTTTCAACTGGTGCGGGAGTCGAAGTTCAACGTCCATTGGCAACTGTGGTTATTGGCGGATTGGTTTCTTCTACAATGCTTACACTTATTGCTTTACCGCTATTGTTCGAAATATTTTATAATGTAACAGGGATGAAATTTTTCCCATTACGTTTTATCCGGTCAAAAGCAATTTCAATTATTACATTTTTATTGCTTATACCAACTCTTTCGGGATACGGACAGGCACCGGAAATGAATTTGGAACAATTGTCGCAGGTTGCTATTGAAAACAACAAGCATATTAAAGCCTTTGAACTTCGCGTAAAACAGACACATGTGCTTACAAAATCAGCATATTCCATACCCAAAACTTATGTCAGCTATGGCAGCGATGAGAATAATATTGCAGAAAACGGCTATCCACTTAAAGTGTGGAGCATAGAACAAGCATTAACATTCCCGTCACTTTATACTGCTGAAAGAAATGTAAAGAAAACCCAACAATTAATAGCTGCCTCAGAATACGAACTCGAAAAAGACAAATTAATAAAAGAACTGTCGGTACTTTATTTTGAATATGCTTTACTGGCCAGAAAAATTGATATCTATCAAAACCTCGATAGTATTTACAACAAATTATTACTACAATATGAAAAACGGTTGAAATTAAAAGATGCCAGTAATTTGGAGTACCTGAATATAAAATCGAAAAGCAATGGAATAGCCATATCGCTTGATAAACTTGAATATAATCTTGGTATTACTTTTCAGAAACTGAAAACAATAGTTAATTCGCCAATAGAATTTACCCTGCCCGAAGAATGTGAGCTGTATCCGTACCATAAATTCAATACCGACACCCTCGAAATTATCAACAATTATAATCTGCGAACAGAAATAGCAGCCTCACTTATTAAAGTAGAAAGAAACAAAATCTTTCCTGATTTTACATTCAATTACTTTCTGGGTAATAATACTTATTCCGATGCAAAAACATATCATGGCTTTGAAGTAGGTATTTCAGTGCCACTATTTTATGAAAGTCATAAAAGTTTACTACAATCGGCAAAATTAAAACTGGAAATAGAACAAAATGCCAATACAAATAAAATAGAACAGGTAAAAACTAAATTTTACGAATTAAACACAATGCTAATTCAAAGCAGGAACCTTATCGAACGATATGAAAAAAATGATTTACCCCTTGCTTCAGAATTAAGAAGAACAGCCTTAAAGGCTTATGAATTAAGGGAAATTGATTTTTTTAACTTCGCAAACAGTTTAGAGTCGGCATTGAAAATTGAATCAGATTATTGCGATGCTTTGTTTATATATAATAAGAACTATTTAGAGCTAAAGTATTTTACAAATTAATAATACAATGAGGAATCAACTATTAGTTTTAACTATTTTGATTGTATCTCCATTTTTTTCCTGTAAACATGAGGTTAAAAATACTATACAAACTGAAAAAAACCTGATAGAAATTTCGATAGAACAGTTTCGATCTGAAAACATGGTACTGGGCAGGGTTTCAAAAACCGAACTAAAAGAAAAAGTAGCTTTTACAGGAGCAATTGTGCCAAAAATAAATGGTTTAGCAAAAATTAGCGTACCAGTACCGGGAAAAATCACATCTATTCTGATTCAAAATGGACAATATGTTAAGGCCAATGAAACCATACTCAGGATTGGAGGTAGCGAATTAATTGATTTGCAACAAAAATTTGCTACATCTTCGGCTAAAATAAAGCAACTAAAGTCTAATTATGATAAGGCTAAATTGCTTTACGACGAAAATATAAAAACAGAAAACGAATATCTGCTTTCCGAAAGCAACTATATGGTAGAGATTGCAAACTACAGTGCTTTAAAAGTTAAACTCCTCAATATAGGACTTAACCTGACAAATATTAAAAACGGCAGTTATGTTTCAGAATATAGCCTACAAGCCCCAATTTCCGGTCAAATTAGCGCTATAAATATTTTAAGGGGGCAATACGTTACCTCCGAGAATGAGATAGTTGAAATTATTGATAATAATAAAACTGAACTACATCTTACATTGTTCGAAAAAGATTTTACGAAAATTAGAATCGGACAAAAAGTGCAATTTTGGAATGTGGATAAGAATATGTCCGAATCAATTGCAATAATTAACAGAATTGGAGGTGTGCTTAATTCAAATTCAAATACTTTTGTTTGTTTTGCTTCTGTTTCAGGTAAAACAGATTCTTATGCTATCAATCAAATGGTGACCGGAGAAGTAATTATTTCAACTGATTCTGTTCAGGCAATTCCTCAGTCTGCTGTTTTTACTATTGGAATCAACCACTATGTATTGCATAAAATATCAGTGGATGATAATAAATACACATTTGCAAAAAAGAAAATAAGCATTGGGAAATCATCAGATAATTACAATGAGATATTGGATGGGATTGAGGATGAGGAAATATTGATTAGTGGTACATATAACATCAACATTGAGTAACTTAATGAATGCCAGCAGCTAACAACAATGCCTCTGCCTGCCTTAAAAGCATTAACTTTAATATTTCAATTCAATTTTCCTTAAAATTGATGGATTTCACAAATAAAACAGTAAAACTATCCAGGTGAACAGACAGCCTTGCCAGTTCAAAAAATCAGTGTTCTTATTGCTTAATCCAGAGCCTTTCGTCGAACCGGCATTGTCATACACCGGGCGCCTCCTCCGCCTCGTGAAAGTTCAGCACCTTCGATGGTAACAACATATTTCTGGTAATCCTGAAGATTAACCTTGTCCTTAATAACATCAACAGCACGGATTACCTCATAGCCATTCTTGTTCATCTCTTCGATAGTGTAGACATTTCGCCCATATCCAATCACCTTTCCAGGGCCAAGCGCAAAGAAATTGGCACCACTATGCCATTGCTCCCTTTCCTGGTTCCAGGTGTCGGCATGTCCACCACAATAAATGGGCTTTAAATCCATACCTTGTTCTTTCAGGGCATCCAGGATATTTGTCTTTTCGCAAATCTTAACATTCCGGTTTTCGATAGAAATATGTATGGTTTTGTACCGGTTTGGCTGAAGCACAACCGGCTCGTAAACCATGCACTCATCACGATTCAATAAAGTAAAAACCATATCGAGATGGATAAATGATTCCCGTTCAACAGGCAGTTCCTGTACAATTATCTGGCAGTTTTTGTTTTTGGCTTTCATTTTTTCGATTATGAAATCAACTCCCTGCGAACTTGTTCTGGCACCAATGCCAATCAGAATCATATCATCGCGAGCAACCAGGATATCGCCGCCTTCAAACATAATATTCTCACAACTTCCTTTTCCGAACCCCCGGCTTATTGTACTGGTCTGAAACGTGGGATGATAATCGAAAATGGCTTCCATGATCATCGATTCTCGTTCGCGGACTTTGTTTGCCATTTGACCAATCAGTACATTATCGAACATCGAAATTGCAGCATCGCGTGTATAAAAGAAATTATGCAGGGGTTTAATTGCAAAACGCTGCTTACTTAAAAATCGCGACAAGTTATCCCTGTTAAGGACAACACCTTCGATCAACTCACGGGCCAACATATTGCCCGGCAAATCGTGTAAATATTCTGAAACATTACAGTTCTTTGTTGGGGCACATATTTTTTTAATCAGGTCCTGCTTCACTTTTTCGTTTTCAAGAATATCAGATAAAAGTTCAGAAACCTCAAAAGTTCTGGCTACTTTCTGTAGTACCTGCTTAAGTTGTGTGAATTCTTTCAAGGCAACATTCAGGTTTAGGATATCGCTGTACAATGCACGTTCAGCATTTTCGGGAGTCATGTTTTCCACCTCTTTTCCCATGGTATGAACGATAACTCCTTCTAATTCGCCAACCTCGGAATTAACCTGAATCGAAAACTTTTCCTGCATAACTCTATCTTTTTTAGGTTTTAATAATGAGGATGCAAAATTAGGGATTTAAATATTGATAGAAAATTGAACACTGTCAAAGATGGATATAAGATTGCATCATGATTTATCTGATTTAAATCAATATTTTTATCATTCAATAAAAGATGACAACTTTGCATTTTGTATCGAATAACAAAACAATGACACTTAACAGAATAACAATCATATTACTGATAGTAGTTTCCACTGTCCTTTTCGGTTGTGGGGATGAAACCCAAAAACCGGTAAAACAGCAGGCACAACCTAAGCATATAACTGAAATAAAAGTACCGGCTTTTAATGCCGATTCGGCTTACCAATTTGTTCAGGCACAAGTTGACTTTGGCCCGCGTGTTCCAAACACGAAAGAACATTTGGCCTGTGCCGGATATTTGGAAGAAACCATGAAAAGTTTTGGTGCTAAGGTACAGGTTCAAAAGGCTAAGGTTAAAGCTTACGACGGAACTATACTCAACATCAGGAATATAATATCAAGCTTTCAACCTGAAAAAAATAACCGGATCTTACTTTTTGCCCATTGGGACAGTCGACCATTTGCCGATCATTGCGAACATGAAGAACTAAGGGACAAACCCATTTTAGGAGCAAACGACGGGGCCAGTGGGGTTGGTGTTTTAATGGAGGTTGGACGAATACTTAAAGACCATAAAATAAAAATGGGAGTGGATATTATCTTTTTCGATGCCGAGGATTATGGCACACCCGATAATAAAGGGCTTCCATATAAACCCGACACATGGTGTCTGGGATCTCAACACTGGTCGAAAAACATGCATGAACTGGGTTATTATCCACGATACGGAATTCTTTTGGATATGGTTGGCGCGAAAGGAGCTACTTTTTACCAGGAACAGCACTCGGTACAATTTGCGCCCGGGCTGGTAAAAAAAGTCTGGAATATTGCATCGAAACTGGGTTACAGTAATTATTTTATACACCAACAAGGTGGACAGGTTATCGACGATCATATTTATGTTAACAAGGTTGCCCATATCCCAAGCATAAATATTATTCAGCACGATCCATCGACATTTTCAAATTTCGGAGCCTACTGGCATACCCACAACGATAACATGGATGTGATCGACAGAAATACTCTGAAGGCTGTAGGCCAGACACTTTTGAATGTACTTTTTCTTGAAGAATAAACTATGGCAAAAACTGGCCTCCTAATTATTGCAATTGTTTTTGGATTCTTTCAACAGCAAAATCCGATTGAATCCTTCAATGAGATTCCAGTTCATGCAAGCACTTTTGAGATTGATCACTTTGGAAACATCTATCTTGTCAATCAATCGAGGCTAATTAAACTGGATCCAAACGGCACCAAATTGTACGAGTATAGTAATCCATTGCTTGGAAATATCCGGTCGTTGGATGTAAGTGATCCCTTAAGGTTACTGGTTTTTTATTCGGAGAGTAATCAAATTCAATTTCTGAACAATGCCTTAGCTGAAATTGCAAGCCCCATCGAACTTGACAACCATGATCGATTGTCTGTAAAGCTGGCTTGTAATTCAACAATGAATAGAATTTGGCTGTTTGATAATGATACCAGGAAACTGGTTCAGTACGATCAGCATATGGATATGGTGCAACAATCGGTGTCGGTTGATCAGATAATTACTACGGATAGTATTCCGGATATCCTGTTCGAAACTAATGGACGTTTATATCTAAATTGCCCTGATTACGGTGTTGTTGTTTTCGATGAATTTGGCTCGTTTAGCAATAAATTTAATCAGCCCGGCATAAAATCATTTCAGGTCGAAGGCAATCTCTATTATTACCTGATTAAAAGTGGATTTTATCAGTATTCAAAAGATAATATGCAGGAAAACAAACTGCCGGTTTCAACGACTCCCGGTGTTCGAAACATTAAATATTACAGAGGCAAACATTATGTGCTCGAAAGCGACACGCTGAAAATATTTCATGCCCCTTAACATTTAGCTGGCCTGTTGATCAATTCTATGTTTCAACAGCAAAATATCCTTCCAGCTCTGTAAGTGTATTTTCGGTAGTTTTAATATCATGAACGATATTGCCCTTGTCGAGGACCACAATCCGGTCACACACTTCGGTCACATGGTTCAGGTCGTGGCTTGAAATGAGCATGGTAACCTGTTTCTCGGTTTGTAATGTATGCAACAGGTTTTTCAACCTGATCTGGGAACTTGGATCGAGACTGGCAAAAGGTTCGTCGAGAACAAGAATTTCCGGTTCTCCAATTAACGATGCAGCAATTCCCACTTTTTTCTGATTTCCTTTCGAAAGGGTACGGATGTATTTCTTTTGTCCTAAAATCTCGTCATTGAAAAAGTCGCTGAAATTGTTAAGAAATGCATTAATATCTTCCTTTGAAACGGCATTCAGATCGCCTAAAAAATGGAAGTATTCTTCTGGTGTTAGAAAATCAATCAGAAATCCTTCATCGAGATACGAGCCGGTATTTCCCTTCCACGCTTCGGTTTGCCTTACATTTATTCCATCCGATATAACCTGGCCACTTTCCGGTTTTACCAGGTCGAGTATCATTCTGAAAAATGTTGTCTTTCCCGCGCCGTTGTTGCCAACAAGGCCAAAACTTTCACCACGTGGTATTTGTAACGACGGGATGTTAACTACTGTAACTCCATTATATTGTTTTGTTAAATCTTCAACTTTAATCATTTTCGAAATATTTTAACTGATTGCTGAATAATAAATTTGATTTAAAGACCTACTCGTTTTCGCGGAAACCGGCTGCAATAGCATATTTCCTTTTCTGAAATGCATTAACAAGCTGGTTGAGCCAGAATTTTAAGGACACAATGCCAAGGATTCCAACAATACCGATGGCATAAAGTCCATACTCAGGATATCCCGTAATCCTGAACAAAAGATGTATGAGAATAGGAATAAGAAGAACCGGTATCATCATAATGAAATTTTTACCTGAAACACCCTGCCAGTTAAATGCTGCTGCGCCTGCCAGATCAATCTTTTTGTAATTGTATAGCGAGAAGATAAAAATAATCAGTGGCGTAATCCCCAGGTTAAAAATATAGGCTATGAAATTTATCCACACAATTTTCCATCCGAAATAAAAGTAGGGTATCGATAACACAAACATCAGGGTAGAAATAACCCAGAACAACCACAGTTTGGCCAAATAATAATTGTAAGTCGAAATTCTGCTCGAAAGAATCCTGTCGAAATGGGATGCTTCCCAGCCCGACATAAACTGGCCATAGCTGAGGGTAAACATTCCGCTGATGAATATTCCCACGAAAACTAGCATGCCAGTCATTTCCTGGTATGTCTCCTGGGGATAAAATATCAATCCG
>CAYLZH010000151.1:2737-12270 GCA_964388245.1 uncultured Bacteroidales bacterium | reverse complement strand
AAGTCAGGGTATCATAAAGGATTGGTGTGGTAACAAATGTATCGGCACTAATAAACAGACCTCCAACAGGAACATCGTACCAGTATGTCGATACATAGGAGAAACATGAGAGTTCAGCAGTTGTTCCATAAGGTACAGTATCATTATACCCGATTGGAGGATCAGGAATAATCATCGACTCAACTGTTCCATAGATTGTATCGTTTGTTTGTACCGGATCGTTCAATAAATTGATGTAAGCAATATAATCAAACATCAGGTTAACGGTCGGAGCCGTAAAATCGAACTGTGTACTGAAGGTGAAATCAAGCGAATCGCCCGGCAGAATTGTTCCCGATACAACATCAGTAATATTAGTAGTACCATCAATAATAATGGTAGCAAGCATATTACCCATAATTGTATCACCATAGTTCTTTATTCTGATTATAATATCTTCAATACCAAGCCCGCAACCCGGATTTTCGGGAGCAACAAGCATTGAAAGTTCAGCATCGTATTGTGCAGTAGAGAAGAACTGGAAGCAAGTTTCATCGTTCGAAGTATTTAAATCGCCGGTTACAATTGTATAGGCACAAACTTCATTAGTTCCAAAAACAGGAACAATAGTTGAAAGGGCAATGTTTTCGACATCTCCGGGAGCAATTGCTCCGTTATAGGAAGTAATGACGGGAGCACCACCATTAAACTCCACTGCAACATCAAAAGTAAATAATGTATCGGTTCCAAAGTTTTTTACCTGGGCATCAACCGATATTGGCATGTTCTCAACGGCTGTTGGTCCGGGAACATTAAAGCCAATTACACCACCATCCTGAGCTATCATTGGAAGTACATTAACAATGTAATCCTCGGTTTCGCCCCATGTATATGTACCGCATGGAAATACAAAAGCCCCGCTACTGGTTTCTTCAAAAACAACGCGCATACCATGTATCCCGGATGTGGCAGTCGGAGGAACATTTATTGTACCTGTAACTGTATTCGATGATGTGGTAGATGCTGCAAATGCCAACTCGTCGGTGAGTTCATCATAAACACCATCGTGGTTCCAATCAATATAAACTTCAATATAGCAGGTATACTGAGATGAATACCCGGGAGCATAATCAGTGGTTATTGAAATAGGATAACTCGATCCAATTGATAATACTGCAGGAGCAAGACCGGTAAAATCAGTATAAGTCGCTCCAGAAGGAGGAGCTGAGGAATTGTTGATATTACTCAATGAAACATGAACGATTTCTTCATATCCTGTAGATGTTGCATATGATTCGCAATATAGTAACGGGAAGCACTCAACATCGAAATTCATACAGTCGTTGAAAGTAGATACATCGAGCGGATGACTTGTACAAGCCTGTATATCATGAACCATTACAACAGAAAGATCGGCTGTACCAACAAATGTATAAGTTAAGGTATCATAAGGTTGAATGGTATCGATAATTGTTTCAGTAGTAACAGGACCACCATCAACCGAGAATGAAACAGGAATATCCCAGATTGCCTCTAATCCGTAATTGTAAACCTCAACTGTAACTATTTCTGTAGTTGTTAATTCTACACCATCAACTGGCGAAATTAATCCGACAACTCCAACATCCTGTGTTGGAATATTGGTAACTATTGCCGTAACAGGAACCAGATTACTTGTACAACCTACTCCAGCAACTGTTCCAACAAGGGCGGGATTAAATATACCTTTCGTTCCAACCGCAATATTTTCCCAATCGGCATTGGTGTCTTCATCGAAATTAATTCTGTTTACAACACTTAATGAGAAATTCTGAATTCCATCACCCAGCCAGGCGTTGCCAATTGTCATTGGGAAACCGTTTAGTGTAAGATTCCAGGTCTGAATTTGTGTAGCAGTCCAACCCCAGAATACAGCATCAACAATTTCTCCCATATCATCAATAATTACAACCCAGCCATTACTGCCCGGGTTATAGAATAAATTGTTTCCCCAGTAGTTATCAGCACTGCTATCGGTTTTATACTGTGCCTCTTCGGCTGAGAAATTGCCAAGTTGCCAGTACAGAACATTAGCATTATTGATATCTGTATAACTATTACTTGTTGCAACAAAATAGCCTGTGGCATCAAAGCTACTACTCGATAAATTAGTTACTTCGATATAATCCGGAGCACTTAAATCAACTTCCGTAATAGCAAGTGCTCCTGATGAAGGACCTGAAGCCTGCACCCAATAGGTGGTTGTATCAAGCAAGATTGGGGTATTATAAATATTTCCCATATGAATTGGTGATGCTCCGGCAGTATTAACATCGAACCAGAATACAGTATCGATTGTAAAGGCTATTAATTCGGCACTGTTTCCATATACTACAGTATCTGCTTGTACTATCGGATCTTCCGGTATGTGGAACGACATTACATCAGCATAAATGGAATCATTATTAAATAGTGGGTCGAACATAACATCAGACCACACAGAAAATGAGTACAGGACATCAAACAATGTGGTAGTCATATCAACCTGTGTTGTAAATGTGTATGTGAGAGTATCACCAGGATACACAGTATCATTTACAGTTTCAATAACAGCAGTACCACCATTGTAGCTGTATCCCATTTCGAATGTATAAACTGTATCGCCCTGGTTGATGAACTGAACAATTACATCTTCGAGCCCCATACCACAATACGGAACTGGATTTACAAAGCTATAAGCTGCAAAATCGAACTGTGGATCAGCGTAAAAATCGAAACAGGTTTCATCATTGGACGCATCTCCATCTAATGGCAATATCGTATAGGCACAAATTGTATCATATCCACCAGGAACAATAAATGGCGGCAATGTTACATTTAAAGTGGTGTTTGGTGCCAGATTTCCTGTCCAGGCAAACGTAACTGGTGCACCTCCGTTTATCTCATATACAATATCCATTGCGGTAATTGTATTTACTCCGAAATTTTCTACTGTAACTTCAGGCGATACCGATGTGTTTTCAACTTCCAGAGCACCAGGTGCTAATATTGCTATTACGCCTGCATCCCATAGAGGAAGACCATAGAAAGCCAAACAGGTAGTATCATCCTGAGGAATGATATCACCAACCATTGTTGTCCATGCACAAATATTATTATTACCGGCAGGAACAACTATGTTTGGTAAGGTAACAGTATCGGCACCACCTGAGGTAAGTAATCCTGTCCATGTTTGAGTAACAGCCGGCGCCCCATTAAGACTATAGGATACATCAGCAGTATCCATATCGAGTGTTCCATAATTTCTGATTACAACTTCAACAGGAATTGAAGATGCCTCGTCTTCTACAGCACCAGGTGTTAATATTTCGCTAACACCGGCATCAATATCACTCAAAGGTAATACATTAACCGTGTAATCCACAGAATTTCCATACGATAGGTTCGAACATGCATCCGAGGGCAGGGAAAGCCAGTTCGTTCTAATCCTTAATCGCGTGGTTGTAGGTGAAACAGTATTAGGGATAGTTAAATCGAAGATGTACGAAACACCAGACGAAGAGCAATTTCCTGATGCCACCTGTTCAGTTGCATCAAAAACAAAATCATTGTTGAAATCGATCCAAACAATGAAGTAGGTGCTGCTGTATCCAGCAATCAGGGTTAGGTCATAGGTCTCACCAATGGTAAGATCTGTCGAAAGGCTTGTGTGGTCCTGGTAAAAACCATTTGCACATGCAATTGTCTCAGAGATTGTGTTAAGATCGAAGGATGTAATCCCGTCTCCAAAAGTACAACCACTTGAATACGTAGGTGTACAATAATTACTCTGAGCATTAGCTGTACCAGAGAAAGTCCCAAATACAGCAAAAATTGCAAAGAGGTAGGTAATTGTTCTTTTCATAATAAGTCAATTTAGTTAAACAATAGGTATATTTAGTGTCATTTTGTTTTCCCCCTTCAAATAGTTGCTTAGCGAAGAATTAGCATTTCACTCAACTTGTTTTACCAATTAGCAGATGAGTTGCGTAAAAATAAGAAAATTTTTCTTTTCCAACAGTATTATGTTCTTTTATTTAACCTGCATTATACATTGATTATCTTGCACTTACAATAATGATGAAGAGTTTAAAACTTAAATTAACATTTATTTAATGATGAAAATCATCATTATTTAGATTTGTTTTACTACAACGAAACTATAAATATTATGGATTACACAATCATAAATGCAGAAATCATTCTTCTAAACCAGGTGCAAACATTGCAAAGCTGACCTTGTTTTTGTCAATTATATCTGTTACTATAGCCTTGACTGATTAATAATTTTGTTGTACTTTAGCTACATAAATATAGACTAAATCCTTAAAAAAAATTGATATGCAAAGAATTACTGTAATTGGTGCCGGAAATGTAGGTGCTACCTGTGCAAATGTTATAGCACATAAAGAATTGGCAAAAGAAGTTATACTTATTGATATCAAGGAAGGCGTAGCAGAAGGAAAAGCTCTTGATATTTGGCAAACCTCGTCGATAAATAATTTTAACTCAAGGGTGGTTGGATATACAAACGACTATATCAAGACCAAAGGTTCGGAGATTATCGTTATTACTTCAGGATTACCCCGAAAACCGGGTATGTCGCGCGATGACCTGATAAAGACCAATGCCGGGATTGTAAAAAGTGTGGTCGAACAATCGATTAAATACTCACCTGAAGCAATTCTTATCGTTGTTTCGAATCCACTCGACGTTATGACTTACGCAGCCCAACTCGCATCACACAAACCTGACAACAAAGTTTTCGGAATGGCAGGTATCCTCGATTCGGGCCGATACAAAGCATTTCTTGCTGAAGCCCTGAACATATCGCCAAAGGATATACATGCACTGTTATTGGGTGGACATGGAGATACCATGGTTCCCCTGCCTCGGTATACATCTGTATCCGGAATTCCTGTAACAGAACTTTTAGACCACTCAGTTATCGATAAGATTGTTGAACGAACTAAAAAAGGTGGTGGTGAGCTGGTTAATTTAATGGGAACTTCGGCATGGTACGCACCTGGTGCTGCAGCGGCACAAATGGTAGAGGCCATTGTGGATGATCAGCAACGAATTTTCCCGGTTTGTGCAAAACTAAACGGTGAGTTTGGATTGAAAGATGTTTTCCTTGGCGTACCTGTAAAACTTGGCCGAAACGGAATCGAAGAAATAATCGATATCAAACTTGATAAAGACGAATCGAAATTATTGCATGAATCAGCAAATTCAGTTAAAGGTGTGATGAACGTACTGGATAAGATGAAATTATTTTAGCAAATGAAAAGATTTTGAACACAGAAAGGCCGGGTATAATTGCCCGGCCTTTTTTTTCAGCGAATTGCTATTTTGTCGGTTTTTAAAATTGAAAATGAATATAAAATGCCTAATTTTGCAGAAATTTAATAAGATATTGTAAATGAGTGATTTAAAAAAGATTAAATCGGCATTGGTGTCTGTTTTTTGCAAAGATGGTTTGGACGATATTGTAAAGAAACTGACATATCTTGGAATTGAGATATATTCAACAGGTGGGACGAAAAATTTCATTCATGATCTTGGGCTGCCTGTTAAGGATGTTGAACAGCTTACTTCTTATCCCTCAATTTTAGGAGGAAGGGTAAAAACATTACACCCGAAAATTTTCGGCGGGATACTTGCAAGGCGCGAAAACGAATCGGACAAAGACCAGTTGAAACAATATGAAATTCCTGAATTTGATTTAGTTATTGTTGACCTATATCCGTTTGAGGAAACATTAAAATCAGGAGCATCGAAACAAGAGATCATTGAAAAAATCGACATTGGCGGCATCTCATTAATCAGGGCAGCCGCAAAAAATTTCAACGATGTATTAATCGTTTCATCAAGAGATCAGTATCAGGATCTTCTCGGTTTGCTTGATGAAAAGGGAGGTACTTCGCATGTCGACGACAGGTTTCTTCATGCAAAAAAAGCCTTTCAGGTATCATCGCATTACGATACTGCAATCTTTAATTATTTTGCTGACAATGACATGTCTGCTTTTAAAGAAAGCATCGGTAAATGTAAGCAATTGCGTTATGGTGAGAATCCACACCAAAGGGGATATTTTTATGGCAACCTGAATGAATTGTTTGAACAATTACATGGCAAAGAATTATCATATAATAATCTTCTCGATGTTGATGCTGCAGTAAATTTAATTTCGGAATTCCAGGATACGACCTTCGCCATTCTTAAGCACAACAATGCTTGTGGTCTGGCATCGCGCGAAAATTTGACCGACGCTTATCTTGCAGCCTTAGCAGGTGATCCTATTTCTGCTTTTGGCGGGATATTAATTGGCAACCGCACCATCGATCCTGTGACTGCGATTGAAATTGATAAATTGTTTTGCGAGGTTGTTATAGCGCCTGGATATGATAAAACAGCACTTGAAACACTTAAAAGAAAAAAGAATCGGATCATCTTAGTCCAAAAAAAGGAAATTTGTTCAGGTCGAATATATCGATCTTTATTAAACGGTGCCGTAGTTCAGGACAAAGATTTACAAACGGAATCAAAAGAGGACCTAAAAACTGTTACAAATATTGCCCCTGATAAGCATCAGACTGAAGACTTAATCTTTGCTAATAAAATCGTTAAACACACAAAATCGAATGCCATTGTCCTTGCTAAATCAAAGCAACTAATTGCAAGCGGAACAGGACAAACATCAAGGGTTGATGCGTTAAAACAAGCCATCGAAAAAGCAAAATCATTCGAGTTCGATCTTCAGGATGCAGTAATGGCTTCGGATGCATTTTTCCCATTTGCCGACTCGGTGGAAATTGCCCATACTGCCGGTATTACTTCTGTAATTCAGCCAGGAGGTTCGATCAGGGATCAGGAAACAATCGATTATTGCAACAACAATGGCCTTTCCATGGTTTTTACAGGGAAACGTCATTTTAAACATTAACAGAAGAAATAAAATTATACATGGGATTATTTAGTTTTTTAAACCAGGAAATTGCCATCGATCTGGGAACAGCCAACACACTGATAATACATAATGATAAAATAGTAGTAGACGAACCTTCGATAGTTGCTATCGACAGATATTCAGGTAAACTCATTGCAATAGGCGAGCGTGCAAGACAAATGCATGGGAAAACACACGAAAATATCCGCACAATCAGGCCGTTGCGCGACGGAGTAATTGCCGATTTTCAAGCCGCCGAACAGATGATCAGAGGAATGATTAAAATGATCACACACCGGAAAAAACTTTTTACACCGGCTTTACGAATGGTTATTTGCATTCCTTCAGGAAGTACAGAAGTTGAACGACGTGCTGTTTTTGATTCAGCAGAACATGCCGGTGGCCGCGAAGTTTTTATGATTTATGAACCAATGGCTGCTTCGCTCGGAATTGGTGTTGATGTTGAGGCTCCAGAAGGAAATATGGTTGTTGATATTGGAGGAGGAACTACAGAAATCGCTGTTATCGCTTTGGGAGGAATCGTTTGCAACAAATCGATCAGGATTGCAGGCGACGACTTTACATCCGATATACAGGAATACATGCGACATCAGCATAACATTAAAATTGGTGAACGAACTGCCGAAGAAATAAAAATCAATGTGGGTGCAGCGCTTCCCGACCTTGAAGATCCACCGGAAGATTATTATGTTCGTGGTCCACATCAGATGACTGCCCTGCCTGTCGAGATACCTGTTTCATACCAGGAAATAGCCCACTGCCTCGATAAATCAATCACAAAAATTGAAACAGCAATTTTGAATGTTCTTGAAGAAACACCTCCCGAATTGTATGCCGATATTTACAGAAAAGGAATCTATCTGGCCGGTGGTGGTGCTTTGCTACGTGGAATTGATAAGCGATTTACAGATAAAACAAATATACAGTTTCAAGTTGCTGAAGACCCTTTACGAGCTGTTGCACGTGGTACGGGAATAGCACTAAAAAATGCCGATAAATTTTCGTTCCTGAAAAAGGATAAAATTCATCAGTAATAACAAAAATTTACAAAACACAAAGCCCTGAAAATAGCTTACCACCAAACGTAACAGGGCTGTGAACATAGACTTTTAATTAGAATTTGACAAAACAGAGTGAGGGAATTATTTCGATTCATACAACGCATACATTTTTTTTTGTTGTTTCTGATACTTGAAATAATCGCTTTCTCTTTCCTTGTGAATAATAACAGCTATCAAAGGGCAAAATTCTTCAATTCCTCTAAAATTGTAACAGGCCAGATTTATAAAACCTACAACAATGTAATGAAATTTATGTCGCTTAGGTTCGACAATGAGGAGCTGATTGCAGAAAACACCCTCCTGCATAATCAGTTCGACAATCTGAATTATTTGCTGAAAATTTATAATTACGATTCGCTGGCAATAAAACCCTATACCTACATCCCGGCAAGGGTAATAAACAATTCTGTAAAATGGCATAAGAATTATATTACTATCGACAAAGGCACGGAAGCAGGTGTCGAACCCGAAATGGGAGTTGTATCACCGGCAGGAATCGTGGGAATTACGCGATTTACCTCTGATCATTTTACGAGTGTTGTTTCTATTTTGAATACCAATATCAGGATTAGCACAAAAATTAAACGACTGGGATATTTTGGCCCGCTCCAATGGGATGGAACAAATCCGACTGAAGCCTATTTGATGGAAATTCCGGTTCATGTTCCGCTAACAATCGGCGACACACTTGTTACAAGCGGGTACTCAGCAATTTTTCCAGAAGGAATTTTAATAGGAACAATCAAGGAGTATAAAAAGAAACCTGGTGATAATTTTTATGAGATAAAGGTAAAACTTTCAGTCGATTACGGCAAGCTCGGATATGTGTATACTATTAAAAATTATCATAAAAAAGAACAATTAAACTTAGAAGAAAAGACAGTTAATGATTAGGATACTGCCGAGAAATATTTTCAGATTTGTATTTCTTGTATTATTACAAATCCTGGTGCTCGATAACATCAATCTTTGGGGCTCAGTTAATCCATATATCTATATCCTGTTCATCATTCTTTTGCCATTTGAGGTTCCTGGTTGGCTATTGCTGATCACAGCTTTTGTTTTAGGAATAACAATCGATACCTTTTGTGACACATTAGGATTACATACCATAGCCACCGTGGCAATTGCCTATGCAAGACCCTTTATTTTACGCTTAATATCGCCTCGAGATGGATACGAGCCTGGAACATTTCCGCGTTTGTTTTATTACGGATTTGCATGGTTTTTCAAGTATGCTACAATTATTGTTGTTATTCATCATTTAATATTATTTGTATTCGAAGCTTTTACATTTTACAAATTCGTAAGCACCATTATTAGTGCAATTCTGAGCAGCCTGTTCTCAATACTTCTGATTATAATCAGCCAGTTTTTTATGTATCGAAAGTAAATTTAGAATGAATAGTACACTTGATCGACGAAAGTATATTATTGCCTTAATAGTTATTCTGATAACCCTGATATTTCTGACAAAACTTTTCTTTATTCAGGTGTTGAATTCG
>CAYLZH010000151.1:0-2727 GCA_964388245.1 uncultured Bacteroidales bacterium | reverse complement strand
AGGTATAAAGTTTCTGCTGAACATAATTCACAGCGCCATGTAGTAGAATATCCTGCACGTGGCCTGATTTACGACCGAAACAAACAATTGCTGGTATATAATCAGGCAGCCTATGACCTGATGATTGTTCCGAGAGAAGTAAAGATCTTCGACACATTGGATTTCTGCAATATTTTAAATTTATCGGTCGATCAGGTTAAAGATAGAATTTCAAAATCAAAACGTCACTCAAGGTATAAACCTTCTATTTTTCTGAAACAGATGTCGGCAATTACTTATGCCCATTTGCAGGAAAAACTCTTTAAGTTCCCCGGATTCTTTGTCCAAACCCGAACTTTACGGAAGTACCCGCGCAATACTGCTGCAAATGTTTTAGGATATGTCGGTGAAGTGGATAAACGATTAACCGAAAAAGATGAATATTATAAAGCCGGGGATTATACCGGAATAAGTGGTATAGAAAAAACTTATGAGAAACAGCTTAGAGGTAAAAAAGGTATCTCTATTTACCTTGTTGATGTGCATAACCGGATACAGGGAAGCTTTTTAGATGGTCGCTACGATACAGTTGCTGTATCAGGAAATAATTTAGTTACTACTATCGATGCAACACTTCAGGATTACGGCGAACTGCTTATGCAAAATAAGATCGGAAGCATAACTGCAATCCAGCCATCAAGTGGCGAGATTCTTTGTTTAGTCAGCAGTCCTGGTTATGATCCTAATTTATTGGTTGGGCGAATCAGGGGGGCCAACTACCGCATCCTTAGTCAGGATACACTGAAACCATTATTTAACCGTGCTTTAATGGCACAATATCCTCCGGGATCAACATTTAAACCTGCCAATGCATTAATTGGATTTCAGGAGGGTGTGTTAAATGTGTCAACCAAATATGAATGTTCCGGGCCCGATTCTAAACCCATACGATGCAGCCACTATCATATTTCCCCGATCGGACTTACCGGTTCAATCGAACAATCGTGTAATTCGTATTACTGGCATGTATTCCGGTCTATTATCTCAAATACAAAGTACGCAAATACTGAAGAAGGATTTTCGGCCTGGAAAAATGATATCCAGAGCTTTGGATTTGGGCTACCTGTTGGTACTGACCTGTTTAACGAACTTGGTGGTAATATCCCTACTATTCAGTTTTACGATAAGTATTTTAATAAAGGAGGTTGGCGAGCTATGACCATCAGATCCCTTTCGATTGGCCAGGGTGAAATTCTGGTTACACCGTTGCAAATGGCTAATTTTGCATCTATCATTGCCAACAGAGGATATTATTACCAGCCTCATATTGTAAAACAAATTGGCAAGCAAAGGCTCGACAGTCTGCAAATAAAAGTAGAAACCAGTATCGACAGTGCATTCTTTACACCTGTTATTGATGGCATGGGACAGGTATACGATGGTCAGCATGGAACCGCCAGGTGGTATCGTAACGATTCGATCCCGATGTGTGGAAAAACAGGTACAGCAGAAAATCCTCATGGCGACGATCATTCAATTTTTATTGCTTTTGCTCCTCGCGATAATCCTCAGATAGCAATTGCAGTAGTTGTCGAAAATTCAGGATTTGGTTCTACCTGGGCAGTACCGATTGCAACCTTAATGATGGAAAAATTCATTACAGGTGTTATCAACAAAAAGTGGGTCGAAGACAAAATGATTAACGGAAACCTAATCTCAAAACAGTGAAAAGGAGATCAAATATATTTACTGATGTCGACTGGTTAAGTGTTGTGCTTTATTTCCTGATGGTTTTTTTAGGTTGGGTAAATATCTATGCAGCAGTTTATAATCAGGAACATCAGAATATTTTCGACTTGTCGCAGCGGTATGGAAAACAAGCGTTGTGGATCGGTTTGGCACTGGTGGTGATTATCGTAATTTTTATTATCGATGTAAAGTTTTATGACTTTTTCGCTTACCTCATCTACGGAATTTTAATTGCATTTTTAATATCTGTATTATTATTCGGTATTGAAGTAAATGGAGCCCGGTCATGGTTCCAGATCGGCCCTTTTCGATTTCAGCCGGCCGAGTTTGCAAAATTTGCAACTACATTGGCTTTGGCTAAATACTTAAGTACTCATAATTTAAAGATTCAATCATTCAAATCAATCCTACGAATTGGATTAATAATTTTTCTACCGGCCGGATTAATCCTTTTGCAAAACGACACCGGCTCGGCTATGGTTTACATCGGATTTATTCTGTTGCTTTATCGCGAAGGATTGTCCGGAAGTTTCTTGTTTACAGGAATTTTAACTGTGGTGTTTTTTATTTTTTCGTTGATACAGGATCTTACAACTATTTCACTTTTACTGACTTCACTATCGATTCTGATTTTCTATTTGTTTCATCGAAACTGGAAAGATGCCGCTATTGCTTCAGGAATATTAATTGTTTTTGGGGGAATTTTATATTTGATCGATTACCTTTTCAATCTTAACCGGCCCGGATATCAGATTGTGTTAATGACTGTTTTATTATCTGGAATCATTTTTCTCTATTTTTCATATTTTAGAAGGATTAAGATCGGATACCTGCTTACTTTCGCACTTATTGCAAGTATTGTTTACACCACTTCGGTCGATTATTTTTTCAATAATATTCTTGAGGAACACCAGCAAGCCAGGATAAAAGTATTGCTCGGATTAATTGATGATCCACATGGTGCAGGCTATAATGTGAGCCAGTCGAAAATTGCCATTG
>CAYLZH010000150.1:4460-12299 GCA_964388245.1 uncultured Bacteroidales bacterium | reverse complement strand
CTGCATGTGATCGAAGGATATAAACACCGTGAGATCAGTGAAATGCTGAATATTTCGGAAAGTACCTCAAAATCGCAATACATGAAAGCACGAAAAGCCCTTCAGGAAAAAGTAAAAATAATGAACAAAGAAGTTCAATCGAAAATGGTGGGGTCAAACACGACAGGATAAATGGAACATAATAATTTCGAGAATAAGATAAAACAGGTATTCGACAAGTTCGAGGCAACACCGCCCGAGCAGGTACTTGGCAGAATTAAGCAAACAGCCAGAGATAAACAAGTATCTCCAACTAAAAGGAATAAGTTTACAAAAACTGCCGCCTGGGTAACGGGAGGTGCAATTGTTTTATCACTGGCAATTCTTGGTATTCGTCAAAACAGTCGAATAACTGAAAGTACTGTAAATCACACTTCAAAGGATGTGGTAACTCAAAATGAAACACCCAAAGATAATAGCCAGACCAAAACAATAACTGAAAATATTAATTCAAGTCCAAAGGCTGATATTAAAGAGAACCCGAAAAATATAGCTTCCCGGAATATTATTTTAATGGCCGATGCCGGTGAGGACAAAACTATTTGTGGCCTTGTAACAACATTAGAAACCCGGCTTTCAGCGAAAGGGGCACAAGGATATTGGAAATATGCCGGTAATGATAACAGAAATGTAATTCTTGAATCTTCAGCGACATCAGGAGCAATAGTGAGAGTTGAAGAAAGTGGGATGTATAATTTCTTGTGGACTGAAGAATTATCCGGACAAGTTTCTTCGGATCAGGTTCAGGTAAATTTTATTGAAGTTTCTGATGTATCAGCGGGAAAAAACATGCAGGTCTGTGGCTTAGAAACCGAGCTTAAATCCAATGGTTTTAGCGGAAGCTGGAGCACTCTAAGTAATGGTAATATAAAAGAGCCGTTGAATCCTGTTTCAAAAGTATTTGCATCAGAGTTTGGAGCACACCATTTTATTTGGACTGAGAAAAGTGGTCATTGTAAAACAAGCGATACAGTGAGAATTGATTTCCTTAATTCTCCAAATGCTGAAATAATCATTGCTAAATCACCGCAATGTTTTGGCGAAGTATTCGAGGTACGTACCACAGAACAGGAAGGATGTAATTATAGCTGGGATTTTACCGGAGCTCATGTTGAAAAGATTTCAGGACAATCGTTTAAAGTTAAATACAACCTGGGTGGGAATTACAAAATTAATGTTGAAGTAGCCAGAGCTACCTGTTCTGCATCTGACAAAATAGCTGTTAATTATCCTGAAAAATTAGAAGCAAAATTTATGGTGTCCGATCCGGGTATTGAGTTACCTGCACTGGTATATTTTACAAATCTGTCGAGTATTGGAGGCGAATCTTACGACATGTTCAAAGACATTGAATTTTTATGGAATTTTGGCAATGGGCAGACATCGAAGCTAGAAAATCCGGAGTGCTTGTATGATATTGAAGGTATATTTACACCAACTTTAGAGATAACTACAGCAGCAGGTTGTAGGTCAACCTATACAGGCCCCGACCTGGTTATTTCAAGGCAGGTCGAAACATCAACTACAAAAGTTATAACCCCCAATGGTGATGGTGAAAATGATGTCTTTAAAATTGATGCATCACTATACAAATCCTTTACATGTATTGTTTATAGTCCTAATGGCAAGCGATTGCACAGTTGGTCCAATCCTGACGGAGCCTGGGATGCCTATTTGAAAGACGGCAGTCTTGCTACTACAGGAACATATTTTTATATTGTTAAGGCTGTTGGTATAAATGGCAGGCCTATCGAATTTTCCGGGGCAATTTATTTGTTCAGGTAAATGAAAAAATTAAGTCAGAATCAAACACCTGATACTGGAAAAACATTATTTACAGGACTCCTGTCCTTACATAATTTCTTTTTTATGAAGAAAACCCTTCCTTGCTTGTAAGGAAGGGATTGGGAAGGATTATGTAAATGATAAATACTATCAACAAAGATCATCCATTTCCATATTAGTTTTGATACTGCCCCTTCTCAGGCTCCTGCCAGGAGAAACAATTTTAATATCGAATTATGAATAACGAATATAAATTGAGAGAGTTTCCCTGAGTTACAGTACGTCTGAGATTAATTAAACACCCTAAGGTAGGTTCCGTCAAAGCTTGTATTATAGGGCTTTAACGGATATGTAGCAGGCCCATTGGTTACCGATCCGTCTAATAAAAGAAACTCGGAACTGCAGCACACCGAGTCTACTGCAAACACGCCGGTATTATCAACACTAACCTGGCAGTTTTCTTCAACCTGATAGGTACAGGTACGATCGTAGGCAGCAAAATCGGTTTCAGAAATCCGGTAGATTACGATACCATTTACACCCCCTGTTACAGTAATGGAGTTTCCCGGAGAGGTTAATGTAACAAACTCCGGATCGTATATCGAAATCGAGAAATTCACATATCGATATGGTACTACATGATCTTTATCGTTGCAGGAGTTTATGCCCGATACCAGTAAAATAAATGTTAAAAGGATTTTTATTTTCTTATTTAGAGCGAATCTATACATTGTGTTTGTATTTTTGACAAAAATATAAATTGTTGTTTATTATCGAATTATTATGGCCGATTTTGATTGGGGGAATCTATTATATTTGCTTGCATTAATACTTTTTGCAGTATTTGGCAGCCGAAGGAAAAAGAAACCGGTACAAACAAGCACACCGGATTACGAACATGTGACTGAAGAAGAAGCAAATCCCGGCTTTTTCGAAAAGTTTGTAATGGATAAATATCATGATCAAAAACAACCTGATTATCATAGTGGCCGGGAATACGAATATGTTAATAGCGAAATAGCAGAAAAGGAACCCGATAAATCCGAAGTGGGATATAAAAATCCTGAATTTATGAGCCAGTCTCAAACTGTGTTTAAACAGGAAAATCAAGTGAAGGATGATATTATATCAACAGAAATAATCACTTCTTCATCATATCAAAAACAGGATGAAATACTAGGCGAACCTTTTGATGTGAAAAAAGCGGTAATCTATTCAGAAATCCTTAAAAGAAAACATTTTTAATATGCCTGTAAAGCATATAAATAGCCTGAAAAAAAGTTGATTCGTTGTTTCTTATTTTTATATATTTACCGATTCTAAAAATCAGAATGATATTAAGATAAATTATTAGTTATTATTACGTAAATTATACATTATGCTACGAAAATTACTCTTTATTATTTTTGCTTTTCTTGCCACCCAAGGTCTTATGGCCCAGAACGGTGAATTGAAAGGTAAGGTGCTCGATAAAGAAACCAGGGAAGCCATTCCGTTTGCAAATGTTGTAGTTGAACTGAATGGAAATTTAGTAGGAGGTAGTAGTACCGATTTCGATGGGAATTATACTGTAAAACCAATCCCTGCCGGGAAGTATACAGTAAAAGCCTCATATGTTGGCTATAAGACCATGCAGCAGGAGGGAGTTGTAATTCGAAACGAAAAGATTACATTCCTCGATCTTGAGCTAACAAGCTCGAGCCAGCAAATCGAAGAGGTAGAAGTTGTTTCATACAAAGTGCCGTTGATTAGTAAGGATAATACCACCAGCGGTTCGACAATGACCTCGGAGGAAATTGAAAAAATGCCTGGTCGGTCGGCTGCTGCCGTGGCAACTACTGTAGCTGGTGTATATTCTGAAAACGGCGAGATTGGTAGTATCCGGGGAGCACGATCGTCGGGGAACGTAACCTATGTCGATGGTGTAAAAATTATTGGATCATCATCTATTCCACAATCGGCCATCGAAGAAACAGCCGTTATTACCGGTGGCTTGCCGGCTAAATATGGTGATGCTACCGGTGGGATTATCAATATTACTACCAAGGGTCCTTCTAATAAGCTGTTTGGTGGTGTCGAAGGAGTTACATCAAAGTTTTTTGATCCTTATAACTTTAACCTTGTTGGATTTACCCTGTCGGGGCCATTGGTTTCAAAAACCAATCCTGATTATCCCGATAAAAAAGATGCAATTTTGGGATACATTTTCAGTGGCGAATACCAGTATGTAACAGATCCAGGCCCGTCATCCATTCCTCTTTACCGTGCCACAGACGAGGTCCGTCAGAGTATTATTGACAATCCTTTACGGGCACTGAATTCCGGTTTTGGTGCCAACTTAAATGCCGCCTTCCTGCACGAAGATGCTTTTGAAGAATATAATGTAAAACGTGGCGATGATGACTACCGGATCAATGTATCGGGAAAACTTGATTTCAAACCTTCGAAGAACTCGAGTATTGTCCTTGGTGGATCAGCTTTTCATGGAAGATATAACAACTGGAGCAACTACCATGCAATGTTCAATGAAGCAAATTTTTCAGAATCGTTTTATGACAACTGGCGTGTTTATTTGCGTTACACCCAGAAATTCCCTGAAAATCCCGATATAAAAAACCCAACAATTAAGAATGCCTATTATTCTATTCAGGCCGATTATGAAACAACATTTAATAAATCATGGGATAAAGAACATAAGGATAATTTCTTTAATTACGGATATATTGGCAAATTCACAACCTATAAGATACCATTTTACTCAAACGAACTGTTAGTCGATTCAACCACAGGATTAATGGCTCATACTTTAGTAAATTATTTCGATACGCTTATTACATACGATTATTCGGATATAAATTACGAAGCCGCCAATTATACACAGCGCTTTTTCAACTTATACGACAACAATAACAACTACCGTAACACCGAAACCATTCAGGAAGGAAACGGTTTGTTAAATGGCGATTCACCATTTAGTGTTTATGGGTTGTGGGCAAGCCCGGGACAGTTGACCTCGGGATATAGTACAAGTAATAATAAACAATTCAGGATTAGTGCAGCAGGATCGGCTGATTTAAAAAACCATGCTATATCAATCGGATTCGAATTTGAGCAAAGAATTTATACCAGCTATAGTGTTAGCCCTAGTGGATTGTGGACTTTGGGTCGTGGTCTTATGAACAAGCATATCTCACAGATCGATACAGAAAATCCGATTCTACACTATTTAAAAGACGAAAACGGAGCTTATGTTCTGGATGATTTTGGCAATCAAGTATTTACCGATACAATAACTTATAACAGGCTTTACAGTAAAAACGACCAGGCTTTATTCGACATAAATTTCAGGGAATATCTTGGATTGGCACAAAACAGTCTCGAATGGGTTGATATAGACAAATACGATCCAAGCGATTTGGATATATCATACTTTAGTGCCGATGAGTTGCTAAACAGTGGAAATTCTTATGTGGGCTATTTAGGTTATGATGTTCATGGAAACAAGCTTACACACAAGCCAAGTCTTCAGGACTTCTTTACAGCCACTGATGATAACGGATGGAATACACGCGACCGTGCCCCGTTCGAGCCGACTTATGCTGCTGCCTATATTCAGGATAAGTTTGCATTTAACGACCTGGTATTCAACGTTGGTGTACGCGTTGATCGTTACGATGCCAACCAGATGGTTTTAAAAGATCCTTATACATTGTACGACACATATAAAGTAGGTGACGACGACGGAGGAAAAATTCTTAATACCGATCATCCTGACAACATAAAAGAAGGTTATGTTGTGTATGTTGACAATCTGAATAGTCCTTCAAGTATTCAGGGTTATCGTAGCGGGAGCACCTGGTACGACTCTCAGGGTACTGAAATTGACGATCCTGAAATAATTGCCTCGGCAACAGGTATCCAGCCTTATCTCGTAAATCCTGATATCGAAATGACCTCGCCGGACTATAATGTTAATCAATCGTTCGAGGATTATGAGCCACAGATTACCGTGATGCCCCGTATCTCATTTTCATTCCCTATTTCTGATGTGGCATTATTCTTTGCCCACTACGATGTATTATCTACCCGTCCGGGCGGAAATAATATCAGCCCAATCGACTATCTTTTTATGAAAGTAAGGGCAACACAATCGAACATCCTGACAAATCCAAACCTGAAACCTGAAAAAACGATTGACTATGAATTAGGATTCAGGCAAAAAATAGGAAACACATCGGCTATTTCATTATCGGCATTTTATCGTGAGATGAGGGATATGCGTCAGGTTATCAGTGTTATTGGAGCATACCCCGTATACAGCTACCGGACCTACGGAAATATCGACTTTGGAACAGTTAAAGGATTTACCGTATCATATGACTTACGAAGGACCGGAAACGTTCAGCTTCGTACAAGTTATACCCTGCAGTTTGCCAACGGAACAGGATCGAATGCCAATGCTGGCCTTAGTCTGTTAAACTCCGGACAGCCAAACTTACGTGCTACTATTCCGCTCGATTACGATCAGAGGCACTCCATTCTTGCCAATATCGATTTCAGATTCTTTGACGGCAGGTTATACAACGGTCCAAAACTATTTGGAAAAGATATTCTTAAAAATACCGGAACCAACATTATCCTCAAGGCCGGATCAGGATCTCCTTATACCAAACGATCGGTTATTGGAAACACTATGGAAGGATCATGGAACGGTTCGCGTAAACCATGGAGGTCTTCCATCGATCTTACTGTCGACAGGGATATCTTTATTGAATGGGGCGAAGGAGAAAACAAAAAAGTTGCCCGTATGAATGTATATTTTGAAATCATCAATGTTCTTAACCAAAAGAATATTATCAATGTATACAGTACTACCGGTAATCCTGATGATAACGGTTATCTGTTTGCAGCAGCCAACCAGCCGGCAATCGAAACCCAACTCGACGAAGAAGCATACAGAAACTACTATACCATGTACCTGCAACAACCTGGAATGTATAGCAGGCCCAGGACTATAAGACTTGGTGTTTCATTAAGTTTTTAATATCGAAAAAAGAAAAAACAGCATAAAATGAAAAATTTAAAGTATTCAGTTATTGTATTCATGTTGTGGTGTATCAGCAGCTCCAACATGTATGCTGAAAAATACAAATGGGAAACTGATCATCAGGACTCAGGAACAAAATCAACAGAAGCACTAACTGCTGGTTGTGTGCCGGCTACCAGTTCTACTGAACTTGACTTGAATAATGTCCGGGCACTTATCCATACAGGTGGTGATATGTGGTGGGACCTTCAGGGAACTGCCCGGTATGAGATTCCAAAAAACTCAGGCAAAACAGCTCTTTTTGCAGGTTGTATCTGGGTTGGAGGAACCGATATCAACGGACAGCTTAAACTTTCGGCTCAACGGTTCCGTGGGAATGGTAACGATTACTGGCCTGGTCCGCTTATCACTTCAGGACCCGACAGAGGCACAACAAATAGCGAGGTTTGCCTCGAGTACGACAGGCATTTTACAATTACCCGGAACCAGGTTTCTGAATTTGTTGGCTGGTATAATTCCGACCAAACCACAAGGGCAGTGGAATATCCAGGTTATGCGATACCTGAAATTATACTCGATTGGCCGGCACATGGCGATGTAGCAAGTGGATACGACTACTACCTGGCACCCTTTGCCGATGTAAATGGTGATGGCTTCTACGATCCTTACTCAGGTGACTATCCGTATTATGACCTGGAAGGAGAACTTCCTTGTGGAACTTCGCGAGAACAAAGAATCCCCCGTTTATTTGGCGACCAGACATTATGGTGGGTGTATAACGACCGGGGAAATATCCACTCCGAAACCCAGGGCGATCCAATTGGGATGGAATTGCGTGCTCAGGCATTTGCCTTTTCAACAAACGATGAGTTGAACGATATGACTTTCTATAATTATGCGCTGATAAACCGTTCAACATATACGCTTTACGAAACATATTTCGGTGTTTGGACCGATGCTGATATGGG
>CAYLZH010000150.1:0-4447 GCA_964388245.1 uncultured Bacteroidales bacterium | reverse complement strand
CGATTATGTTGGTTGTGATGTAAACCGTGGTCTCGGTTATCTTTATAATGGAGAAGCAGTTGACGGCACCGGCCAAATATTCGCATATGGCGGGCCAACACCACCACCTCCTGGAATAGGAGTAGACTTTTTTGAAGGTCCATACCAGGATGCCGACCAAATGGATAACCCAAGCAGTTGGGATCCAATAACCGGTGAGTTGATCTGTGATGGAAATATCTTAAATGGAAATATTAACGGGTTGAATTTTGATGATGGAATTGTTGATAACGAACGCTGGGGAATGAGACGTTTTCTATATTTTAACAATTCTGGCAACAACAGTATGAACGATCCACAGATTGCTCCTGACTATTATAACTATCTGAGGGGAATCTGGAAGGATGGAACCAAAATGGTTTATGGTGGTACCGGACACTATTCCGACAGCGAAGCAACTGATGTGCAAACCGATTTTATGATGCCCGATGATACCGATCCATGTGGTTGGGGACAGCAAGGTCAGGTTATGCCGTCATGGGATGAAGTATCATCTGATAACCCTCCCGGCGACAGGCGTTTTGTTCATTCAGCCGGGCCATTTACACTCGAACCCGGAGCCATCAATGATATTACTACAGGTATAGTCTGGGCTCGTGCAACAGGTGGCGATCCATTCCAATCCATTGAAGAGGTAAGGATTGCCGACGATAAAGCTCAGTTACTATTCGATAACTGTTTTAAAGTTGTGAATGGACCTGATGCTCCGGATCTCGATATTATTGAGCTCGATCGTCAGATTGTTTTCCATATCTCGAATTCGCTACAATCGAACAATTATCTCGAGCAATACATTGAAAAAGATTTCTCGATTGTGAATATCGATATCAATGCCGACAATGTAGTCGATGAAGTTGACAAATTTTATCGTTTCGAAGGATATCAAGTGTTTCAGCTAAAAAACCAATCTGTATCGATAGGTGATATCAGGAATATTAATTTAGCACGCGAGGTATTCCAGTGTGATATTAAAAACGATGTTGAAAACCTTGTCAATTATACATGGAGCAAAGACTTGCAGGCCAATGTTCCTGAAATGATGGTAGAATCCAACAACGAAGGTATCGAGCACTCCTTTGTAATTGAATACGATGAATTTGCCCAGGGTGATAATAGATTGGTTAATCACAAGAAATATTATTTCGCAATTATTGCTTACGGATATAATAATTACATGACCTACGATCAAAACGATCCTAATGCTGTAAAAGGTCAGAAATTACCATACAAAGCGGGCCGTAAGGGAGCAACCGGTTCGATTGCAATTTATGAAGTTATTCCTCATATTCCTGAACCGGGTGAAGGAGGAACTGTCTTGAATGCCGAATATGGCGAGGGACTTGCAATTACTCAGATTGAAGGTTTTGGAAGTGGGCCAAACATTATTAACCTGCAACAGGAATCATTAGAAGAGATTATGTCGGGAGAACCATGGCATGTAGATGAACGGAAGTATATGAAAGGGGAAGCACCAATCCAGATCCAGGTGGTTGATCCTTTGAATATTCCCGAAGGTGATTTTACTATAGCTTTCGATCCTGATTCCTCAGTGTACAACGATGGTGATTTATGGGACTGGTCGGTAAAGGATACGAAATGGTATATTTATCAAACCGGAGGCGACAAAGTAATTGATACAATCTATTCTTATAATGGCATTACAGTGCGTAACGAACAAATTATATCGGAACTTGGATTATCTATTGTTGTTGAATCCCAAAACTATTTAGACAGGGAAACTAACGGAGAAATTGATCCGGCAATGAATGTTCTCGCTTATGGTGATGCATTTGAGCATGTACAAAACGAATGGCTTTACTGGCTTCCTGATGGAGATGATTTTAATGAAAGGAACTGGATCAGGGCGGGTACCCAGGAAGATCCTGAAAATTCAGAGTATAACGACCATGTAGTCAGCAGTGGAAATTACGATAAAGAAGAATCATTTGAAAAAATACTTGGTGGTACATGGGCACCATATAAAATGGTAGCAAACATTGAGCATGGGCCGGCTAATCCCGATGGACAGGGCACCATACGATTTTCGAAATACAGGCTAACAAGTGTTGATCTGGTAATTACTAATGATAAAGATTTGTGGACCCGTTGCTGTGTAATAGAAATGAGCGAAAATGATACTACTGCTGAAGGTGATGAAGTTCCTCCGTTGTTTGGCGAAGGTGAAGCGATGAAATTCGACCTGCGCGATTCAAGGTCAGTAGATAAGAGTGGAAATTATGCGACAACCGATGAAGGAAGCGATAATCCGAATGATGCGAACTATATTTCTGGAAGAGGTATGGGTTGGTTCCCAGGCTATGCCATAGACATCGAAACAGGAACACGTTTGAATATAGTATTTGGTGAAGCCTCGGAATTACCAGGGGAAAACGGACGCGACATGATGTGGAATCCGAGCGCTTCGTGGTATTCCAACTTTGGAGATGTTCGCTTTGGAGGAAAACACTACACCTATATCGTAGGTAACAACTTCCTGCTTAGCACCGCAAACTATACCGATACAAGTATTTATATGCCCGGTTACGACGGTGGAAAAGAGATGTATGAACTCTTATCAAGCACTAGCTCGCTGGTACGAAGAAAAGGATTCAGGAACTTTATGTGGTGTGGTATACCAATTCTAAATGCCGACTACCGGAACAAGAATTTCTTTGATCAGGTATTACCGTTGTCGGAATATTATATGAGTATCCGTATGGCGAATCCGCATCGTGCAGGACATTACATGTATAGTTCACAAGACACGCTTAATGAAGGATTCCCTATGTTTACTTTCACTACACGTGATATTATGACAATTAAGAACGATACGGAAACGGCAAAAGACATGCTCGATATGATCAATATTGTGCCAAATCCGTATTATGGATATTCCGAATATGAACTAACACAGCTCGATAACCTGGTGAAGATTACCAATCTTCCGCAAAAGTGTACTATCTCGATTTACAATGTGGGAGGAACATTAATCAGGCGGTTTAAGAAGGATAATGCCTTAAGCTATCAGGATTGGGATTTAAAAAATCAATATGGGATAACAATAGCAAGCGGTGTTTACATTATCCATATCGATGCTGAAGGTCTTGGTGAAAAAATTCTGAAATGGTTTGGAGCACTTCGCCCGATTGACCTGAATGCATTCTAATTATGACTGGTATTGGAAACAAAAAAAACTAAGAATATGAAAAAGATATATTTAAATAGTATCAGCATACTCCTGCTTGCACTGTTATTACTTCCATTACAAGGACAGGCAGGTAACAAACAGAGGGCAGGTCAGGCCGGTGCCTCAGAATTATTAATTAACCCATGGGCACGAAGCAGCGGATGGGGTGGCGCCAATACCGCCACCGTCAGGGGACTCGAAGGCATATACTCGAACGTCGCAGGAACAGCATTTGCCAAAGGAACTGAATTGCTTTTTGTACACACTAATTTATATGTGAGCGCCGACATTTCGATGAATGCATTTGGATTCTCTCAGAAAGTTGGTGAATCGGGTGTATTAAGCATGGCCGTTCAAAATATCGATTTTGGCGATATCGAGATCACAACAGTTGATTTGCCTGATGGCGGAATAGGAACCTATAGCCCGAAATATACTATTATCTCGTTGGCTTATGCAAAAGAGTTCTCCAATTCGATATACGGCGGATTAACCGTGAAAATAATAAACGAGGCAATTCCTGACTTATCAGCTAGTGGAATATGTTTCGATGCAGGTATTCAATATGTTACAGGAAGCCAGGAACAAATTCACTTTGGTATCGCAATGAAGAATGTTGGACCAACCATGCGCTACAAAGGCGATGGATTATCGTTCAGGGGCGAAGTTCTTACAACCGAGGTAGACCTGACTGTAGAACACCGGAGTGCAGAATTTGAGCTACCATCATTGATCAACATTGGTGCAGCATATGACATTAATTTTGCAGGAAACAGTCAACTTGTTTTAGCCGGAAATTTCACTTCTAATTCATTTACAAAGGATCAGTTTCACCTGGGAATGGAGTTTAATTACAGAAATATTATTTTCCTGAGGGGAGGCTATAAGCACGAAAAAGGAGATAAGGTTTTTGGCGATGATTTAGAAACACGTGAAACAGTTTTTACTGGCCCAACATGCGGAATGTCACTTCAGATTCCACTTAACAAAGAAAACGGGACATACTTCTCATTCGATTACTCTTATCGCGATACCGATCCGTTTAGCGGAGTGCACAGCATAGGAGCACGAGTGAGTTTGTAAATCAGAAAAAACTATATATCTTTGCAACTCAATGAGTCCCGAAAATGTTTCGGGATTCTTTTGTTATATATACTGCCGATAAAATTACAGGCATCAAAGAAAATGATTGAATAAAATCAGGAATTTACAATTTTGTAA
>CAYLZH010000149.1:0-12312 GCA_964388245.1 uncultured Bacteroidales bacterium | reverse complement strand
TTATCGTTTTATTTTTTACTGATGTTGCTGGTTGCAGGAATTTCTTTTACAAGTTGTAAAAAAGATGATGAAGCCAATGACGGATTTGGTATTTTGCAGTCGTATGTTGCTGATAACAACATGGACTTAGGTACCATATTAGATGGTTGGATTACAGCAAGAGAAGGTGTTGTTGACACAAATGATTATTCAATTCCTGATTATTATGTGATTGATATTCGTGGTGAAGCAGATTTCAATGCTGGTCATATTAAAGGAGCTGTAAATTCAACACTTGCTAATATTTTAGAAACTGCCGAAGACGCAGGCGGCAAACCTATTTTGGTAGTATGTTACACAGGTCAAAGTGCAGGTCATGGTGTAGTTGCTCTTCGCTTAAGCGGATACCCCGATGCAAAAGTTCTTAAGTGGGGAATGTCTGGATGGCGCTCAGATCTTTCAACCAAATGGTTAGATAACTCTGGACTTGAGAATGGCAATTACGGAGTTGATAACGTAAATTGGACTTTTCCAGCTTCAGTTGCTACTCCTACTTTGTACAACTATCCACAATTTGAAGCAACTGCTACTGATGGTGCTGGTGTCCTTGCAGAACGTGTTGAATATTTGCTTACAAATGGTTTCCAGGGTGAGTCAGGCACAAATGTTTTAGATAGCCCTGGTGATTATTACATTAACAATTTCTGGGACCAAGCTGATACTGATACTTATGGTCATATTTCTGGTGCATTCAGAATTAAGCCCCTAACAGTAGCTGGTGACGAAATCGCTAACCTCGATCCTTCAAAAACAATTATTACGTATTGCTGGACTGGTCAAACTTCGTCAATGGTAACAGCATATTTAACTGTAATAGGATATACAGCTAAAAGCTTAAAGTATGGTGTTAACAGTATGATTTATCCTATGTTAACAGGTCATAAATTTGTTGCCCCAACTGATGATTATCCAGTTGTAACTGACTAAATTAACACATATTGTGTATAGCTCAAATTGAGCTATACACATTTTCTATATCAAATCGTTAACAAAACAACATATACTATGAGAAAAATATTTGCAATAATTCTGTTAAACTTACTTGTCCTGCCAATCATTTCTTATTCGCAGGGCTGTGAAGATGCCGGTTCGGATGAGGGTGCTCAGCTTTTTGGATTTATACAACCACAATGGGATAATGAGCTTGCAACTGATTCGGGCAATACCTTTAAATTTAACCGTGCAAGATTAGGTGTTGTAGGAAATATTCCCTACGATTTCAAATATTATTTTGTTATCGAGACAAGTCCAACAAAAAACAAATATCCCTATTTTCTGGATGCGTTTGTTACATATAGCCGATTTAACTGGGCCAGAGTATCAGTTGGGCAGTTTAAATCTCCTATGAGTTTAGAATTAAATACATCGTGTAGCAAGTTACATACTATAAACCGGTCGAAAGTTGTCTCCGAATTAGCAAGTCCCGACAGGGACCTTGGGGTAATGATTACGGGTGGAGGCGACACGTCACTTGTAAAATATGCTGTCGGTTTTATGAATGGAACAGGTAAAATTACTGAAACTAATTTAAAAGATAACAATAAGAACAAAGATATTATTGCAAGACTGGTTATTAATCCAGTACAATTCCTAAGCATTGGAGGAAGTTTCAAATATGGGATTTCATCGGAAGATGGGAAAGACCCTAAAGATACCAAATCTATTTTAGGTGGTGAGCTCCAACTCAAATTCAATAATTTTTTACTCCAAAGCGAATATTTATACGGGAAATTCGAAGGTTCATACACAACAGGTGGCGGTTGTGGCGGCGATTTAGTTACCCACACAGGAAGTGTTACAAAAAGTGGATTTTTCGCCCAGGCAATGTATATGACACCATGGAACTTCCAACCTATTATTAAATTTGAAAGTTTTGATCCTGATTTGGACAAAGATGAAGAAGGTGCAAAGGCCTCTGTTGGTTCCGATGATGAATACGTGTTTGTTCAGGATAACCATGGATTTCAAAACACACTTACATTTGGACTTAACTATTGGTTCAATGACTGGACAAGGCTACAAATAAACTACCTCTATCAGGCTGAAGAAAGAGAATTCGAAAATGACATGATCATGATTCAGCTTCAAGCAAAATTTTAAACCTAATTTAAAAAATCACATAAAATGAAGACTAAAATATCTATTATTGTACTGATAGCAGCCTTTTTATTACCCTTTGCTACAAAAGCGCAGGATCTTATTTCGGTTGCCGATGCTGCGAAAAAAATTAAAGACAAAAGTACTGTTATTGTAGCTTGTATTAAACCTGAGGATTATAAGAAAGTACATATCACCAACTCAGTAAATATTTACCACAAAGACTTATGTAACCACGAGCCGGTAAAAAGCATAATGAAATCGACTGCCGAAATAGCCAAAATATTCGGTGCCGCAGGTATCGACAACTCAAAAGCAGTTATTCTTTACGACGGTGGATCATATAAATACGCAGGGCGTGTTTACTGGATAATGAAATACATGGGCGTTGAAAACGTAAAAATTCTTGATGGCAACATCGATGCCTGGAAAAAAGGAAGAAAACCGGTAACAAAAAACCCAACGAAAATTACTCCGGCTACCTTTACTCCAAAAGTAAATGCAAAAGCGTTGGCAAACCTTGAAGATGTTAAAGCAGGAAAAGCAATTTTGGTTGATGTCCGTCCGGTTGCTGAATTTAACGGTTCAGAAGGAAAAACAGACAAACTTGGCCATATCAAAGGTGCGGTTAATTTCCATTTCGAAGATGTTAAAGCTGACAATGGTAAAATAAAATCAAAGGAAGAATTGGCTGGTTTATTCAATAAAGCCGGAATTACCAGTGATAAAGAAATTATTTTATACTGTACCTCAAGCGTTCGTGCAGGTGTTGTTTATCTTATACTTACATCGGTTTTAAACTATCAAAACGTAACAGTTTACGATGGTGCTATTTACGAATGGTTAGCCAAGGGCAACGATGTAGTAAAATAGTTGATCTCAACTGTTTGCTTATTCTGATCAATAAATACAGTCAGGATATGTAATATCACTTTATCCTGATTGCATAATCAGCATAAAATTATCAGCAGTTTATCAGGCAGCTAAAAAATACCGGGGTGGGCATTTTATTCTGATTCATTTTAATTTGTCCATTCCGGCTTAAAAATCCTCCAACCAAACAAACAAGCAAGAAACAGGTGTTCATTCACCTATAAATTTACCAGCGGATGAAACGAAGAAAATTTCTTAAAGTAACTTCCATTAGTGCTTCGTCGGCTTTTTTTGCGAATTCGCTTTTCGATATCAAAAACAGTGAAGAAAAACGAAGGTTAAAAAACAGCCGGTACCTGAGGTATCCCAACTTCTGTGAAATATGTTTCTGGAACTGTGCAGGATGGGTGTATTCGCGCGAAGATTCCGGAGTATGGAAAATAGCCGGAAACGATAAAGATCCCAATAGTAACGGGCGATTTTGTCCGAGAGGAACCGGTGGTGTTGGAATGTACTACGACAACGACAGGCTTAAGAAACCCATGATCCGGGTAACCGAAAACGGGAAAGAATTTTTCAAACCTGTTTCATGGGATAAGGCATTAAGTGTAGTTGCCAAAAGATTTACTGAGATAAAAGAAAAGCATGGCGCAGAAAGTATAGCCCTCTTCAAACATGGTTCAAGTGGGAAACACTTCAATCGTCTTATGAAAGCTTTTGGGTCAGGAAATATTGCGGGTCCGGCCTATGCTCAATGTAAAGGCCCGCGCGAAGAAGCATTCGATATTACGTTTGGAAAAGCGCTTAAATCACCCGAACCGCTCGACATTGAAAACACCCGGTGTCTTGTACTTATCGGATCGCACCTGGGCGAAAATATGCACAATGGCCAGGTTCAGGAAATGGCTAATATTATTGATAAAAAGGCTTCAATAATTACTGTTGATCCAAGATTTTCGACCGCTGCAAGCAAATCGAAATTCTGGCTTCCGATAAAACCTGCAACCGATCTGGCTTTATTGTTAGCCTGGATTCATATCATCATTAAAGAAGAACGTTACGATAAGAAATACATCGAACAACATGCCATTGGATTCGATGAGTTAACAGCGCATGTTCAGGATTTCACTCCTGAATGGGCATCGGAAATTACTGCAATCGATGTACAAACTATAAAGGATACTGCCCGCGAAATTGCCGATGCAGCTCCCTCTGTCATAATCCATCCGGGTCGTCATGTAACCTGGTACGGCGACGACACCCAGCGACTCAGGGCAGTGGCCATTTTAAATGCCATTTTAGGAGCTTATGGAAGAAAAGGTGGCTTTTACTTCCCGCAAAAAACAGGTGTTCCTGGCTATCCAATGCCAGCATATCCTAAACCAGAATGGAGCTGGAAAGATATTGCAAACGGAAAATACCAGTTTGCAAAAAGTTCGATAACCAATGTCCTTATCGATGCTTCGATGCCCAACTATGATGATGAAAAGAAAATCAGGGCATGGATCGTTGTAGGATCGAACCTGCCATTGACAATGCCCGATACACAATCGACACTAAAAGCTATTGACAACCTCGAATTTTTGGTGGCAGTTGATACAATGCCCATGGAAATTACAGGACATGCAGATGTAATCCTTCCTGAGTGTACATACATCGAACGATATGATGATTTACGACTTGCACAGAACAGGATCCCCACCATTGCAATGCGTGTTCCGGCTGCACGGCCAAAATGGCATTCGAAACCCGGTTGGTGGATAGCACAACAGCTGGGAATAAAATTAGGCCTGAGCGACTATTTCAATTACACCGATTACAAAGATGTTATTGAATGGCAATTAAACCAATTAGGACTTGATTTCGACGATATCAAGAAGAAAGGGGTTCTTCAGCTCGGAGTGGATGAAAAGAAACTATACATTGATGGATACGAAGACTATCACTTTAAAACTCCATCAGGAAAAATCGAGATTTACTCCCAACGTCTTGCCGACGCAGGATTTGATCCCTTACCAAACTATACAGCCCACCCCGAACCACCTGAAGATTTCTACAGGCTAAACTACGGCCGTGCCCCGATGCACACTTTTAGCCGGACATCTAATAACCCAAACCTCACCGATATGATGGAGGAAAACAAATTGTGGGTTAACCCGAAAGTGGCAACTAAATGGAACCTTCAGAACGGAACCGAGGTCTTTCTTAAAAATCAGGATGGAATAATTTCTTCGTTTCCTTTAAAAGTACGGGTAACAGAGCGAATTCGCCCTGACTCTGTTTATATGATCCATGGATTTGGACACTCAAACAAACGGTTGTCGAGAGCCCACGGACGTGGAGCCAGCGATTCAGAATTAATTACCAACGTAATGATCGACCCACTAATGGGCGGTACTGGCTTACGTGGAAACTTTGTGACTTTTATTTTTGATAAGAACGATAAAGCGGAGGTTGAGTCATGAGATATGCAATGGCAATAGATACCAAAAAATGCGTGGGATGTTGCGACTGTGTTGTAGCTTGTCAGACAGAGAATGATGTACCAATCGGCTATGCCCGCGACTGGATTGTTGAACGGACTGATGGAACCTATCCGAAATTAGCACTTGAAATCCGATCGGAACGATGTAACCAGTGCGACAACTCGCCTTGTGTGCGTTGTTGCCCAACCGGTGCAAGTCATTACAAAGAGGGCGGCATTGTTACTGTTACCGAGGAGAAATGCATTGGATGCGGGGCCTGCATTGAATCATGCCCCTACGATGCACGTTACTCCCACCCTAACGGGCATGTCGACAAATGCACATTCTGTATACACAGGGTAGAAAAAGAGCTTGATCCTTTTTGTGTTTCGGTTTGCCCTACAAAGTGCATGTACTTTGGCGATCTCGATGATCCTAACAGTGAAATAAAAGAAGTGCTGGCAACACGCCGGTGGGAGGTATTGTCGCCCGAAGCAGGCACAAAACCACAAATCTTTTATTTGTATTAATTTATCAATTATCGCTTTAATTCAGATTAGATATGAAAGAAGAAATCATTGTTAGCGGAAGGATGAACCCGGGGATCGATCCCTACTTAAATGTATGGCACTGGGAAATACCTGTTTACCTTTTCCTGGGCGGATTAGCTGCCGGATTATTATTCTTTTCAGCGCTTTTTACGATATTAGGTAAGGAAAATGAATACCGTACTGCTGCCAAAAGTGCAACCATTTTAGCACCCTTCGCTATTATCCTCGGTTTGGTTGCTTTGTATCTCGATTTAAAACACAAATTGTTCTTTTGGCAACTATACACCACCATCAGGATTGAATCACCTATGTCGTGGGGAGCTTGGACCCTATCGGCAATCACTCCTCTTAGCTTTATTTGGATAGCTACATTTATAAAAGAGATTTATCCTAAGATTACTTTTAACGGAAGTTTATTCGATAAAATAAACAGACTTTTTATTAAGCCAGCCGAAGGAGAAATAAACTGGGAATGGCGCTATAAAATATTTGTTGCCTTAGAAAAATATGTTCTGAAACGAAGAATATTGTTTGCCTGGGTTTTGTTGGTTTTGGCTGTAGTTTTAGGTGTTTACACCGGAATCCTGTTAAGTGCCTTTAATGCAAGGCCACTGTGGAACACCTCAATACTTGGCCCGTTGTTTCTTGTTTCGGGATTGTCGACAGGAGCTGCCACTATTATGTGGCTAAGTTCGAACCACGAAGAAAAATTATTATTCTCAAAAATCGACCTTACATTAATAGCTATAGAAATCTTCCTGATTATTCACCTGTTTATGGGATTTTTAGCCGGACCTGAAGTGCAGATCGAGGCTGCCAATCTTTTCCTGGGAGGCGATTATACATTTAGCTTTTGGGTATTTGTTGTAGGAATCGGGTTGTTAATTCCGGCTGTATTTGAGATTTTAGAATTAACCGGGAAAAAAATTCCGGTGTTTATTCCAGCTATGTTAATATTAATAGGAGGTGTCGTTTTCAGGATCATCATGGTCGATGCAGGACAGGTTGTAAGATACCTTTATTAGTAAGATTATCAGTTTTTTAAAAATCAATAAATATCAATAGAAAAGCATGAACTGCGCCATACAATCAACGAAGTATCCGGCTTGTCGGACGTGTATGTTTAAATCACGTGCTGTTGAAAATTTAGGCCCTGAAGAACTGGAACTGCTGGAGAGAAATTGTGTAGAGGTTGATTTCCGGAATGGTGAGATGCTGTTTAAACAAAATTCATTTTGCACCCATGTTATTTTTATTAAATCAGGTTTAGTAAAAATTCACATGGAAGGCAATTTAGGTAAAGACCAAATTCTTAAAATTATTCCGGCACCTACCTATCTTGGGCTGGCAAATTTGTTTGGCGATACTATAAATAATTATTCAGCAACAGCTATTGAGACAACAAGCGCATGTTTTATCCACATAAATATATTTAAAGAATTTATAGAACACAATGGCGATTTTGCCTTGGAAATAATTAAAGATATAAGCAGGGAAGAATTATCATATTTCAAAAGGTTTGTTAACCATAACCAAAAGCAAATTAATGGGAGGTTGGCAGAAACCCTTTTGTATTTTGTAAGGGAGGTTTATAAAAGTAGTAAATTTATTTTACCATTAAACAGAAAAGACCTTTCTGCGCTTGTTTGTGCCTCGCGTGAAAGTGTAATTAGAGAAATGCAGAGTTTTGCAAGCAATAAAATAATTCGTTTGAGCGGAAAGCAAATTGAAGTTCTTGATGAACATAGGTTAGAGCAGATTAGTAGAAATGGATAGCAAAAAATGGAGGTAATCCAAAACGGATTACCTCCTTCAAACAAACAAGCAGATTTTACCAAAAAAGGATAAACCTATATTTTTTCTTTAACAACCTCCCACTTCCTCTGCTTCTTCATGACCATGACTCGACTCGTTTCGTTCGTACTCATTCGGGTAGGTTAACTCCCACTGTTTAAAACCACCTTCAAGGTATTTCACATTTGTATAACCCATTTTTTCGAGTGTTGCAGCAGCCATAATTCCGCGCTTTCCTTTTTTGCAATAAACAATTATCAAATCGTTTTTAAATGGTTCGTATAAATCTTTGCTTTCCCAATAGGCCGTTTTTGCAATATTAAATTCTATGATACCGCGGGGTAAATTAACCGAACCCGGAATATAACCCGGATCATGTTCGTTTGGTTCACGAACATCCAGAATCAGGTACATTGTTCCGGTATCGATTACATTCTTCAGGTCTTCAACATTTATAGGATCTGCCAGCTCCAAAGCCTGTGCAACAAACAAATCGGCATCATAAACAATCTTCTTTTCTCCACAGTTCGAGAGAATTACTGAAAGTATTCCAAATAATATTGTGATTTTAACAATTGATTTTTTCATGGTTTTATTGCTTTTTATTTTTTTTCTGACTTTCCAATTCACTGTTCCTAACTTTCTTTTCAGTTTCCTCCAGTGCATCAGCAACAATATCTTTTACATCTTTTGAATCAGCTTTACCGGCTTTCCTTGGTCCAACAATTTTTTGTCCTGCCTCTTCGATTGCTTCTTCAACAATCTCCTTAATTTCTTCATCATCCATTTCCTCCCAACCGGTAATCATTGCTTTCAGGTTCGAGAAAAGTGTTCGTCCGGTGGTAATCAGGTACAAATGCACAATCAGAAATGCAACCAGCAAAAAGGCGCCAAAAGTGTGGATAATTGCAATTGGTTCGATCGTTGATATTTCGAATCCTGACTCGGGATAATGAAAATAATAATACACCAGGCCACTGGCAACAACTACAGGTATTACAAGTATCTTCAAACTAAAATATACGATCCTTTGCAACGGGTTCAGTTTCGACAAAACGCTTTTTTTTGTTGGATGAGGTGCATCGCGAAATATTCCGAGCAAATAAAAATCGAGCTGGGCCTTTAAGTTCTTTATGGTTGGTACATAGTTTTTCCAGGCGTCGGTGGTTACATGCCAGAATATGGCAAAAACAATAAGAACTATAAATGCCCAGGCAGTGTAGTTGTGCCAGCGGACCGCAATATCATAACCCAGAAAATCGTAGGAGCTATGTATTTCGAATCCGGTTAGTATAAGGGCCAGAATCAGAATAGATTGTGCCCAGTGCCAGAATCTCTCAAAGGCATGATATAAATATACTTTTTTCATGATTAATTACTTTTTTGGTTTATTCTGATCTCTTCTGAAAACTGAACTTAATCGCAAAGTTGAATGTATAAAAACACCGATCAGGGACAACAGGATTATTATTAATCCTGTAGAATCTAAGGCAACAACCCTGTCGCGGCCCGGCATATAGAAATCGTTCAGGTTTTTTAATCGTCCATTATTTCTGGCATGACAGTCTTTGCATCCTAACGATTTTTGTTTTGGTGCCACCATATGGTTCAATGGCCAGTACATTTCAGTTTCGATAAAATCAAAGCTACCACTGTACTCCTGCCCGATGTATGCCATTCCTTCGCGCGAAGCACGGTCCCAGTCAAAATCTTTCCAGTAAGCACCTTTACCCTTTTCTTTGTCCCATAATTTTGGCTGAATAAGTGTTAGGTTTTCCGAATCGTAGATTTGTTTTCCCCGATGGACTTTAACAGGCCAGATTTTTGAACATTGTGTATTTTTCGCACTATCGCCTTTGTCGCAATACGAACCATGCAATGAATTCATTTGAACCGGCGCATTAGCAGTATCTAACTTATCAGACACAAGTGTATGATTTGCTGTTCCGTTAAACCAAAAATATTCAGGAATCACATGATCGTCCCAGATAAATGTTCCTTTAATGGCAAGATATTTATGATTTCCGTCCTGGTCGTTCCAGTGCATGGGATGTCCTTCATCGTCCAACTGTCCGGCAGTGGACCAATCCCATATCATTTTAGTTGAATTTACTTTAGCATATTCAGGAATATGACAGGTTTGGCACGCGATCCGGTAATTATGTTCATTTAAAAGTTTATCGTCGTGTGGATTTTCAAGATGACATTGCTCACAAGTAACCCTGTTTTTATTTTCCGACGATAGCGCATACAATTTACCGGTAATATTATGATTTTCGGTTACATGACATTCCGTGCAGCTCATGTCGGGGCCATCGGTGCACATATGTACATCGATGTCTTTGTCACAGTCTAACATAGCAATTTCTAAATCACCATGTTTGACATTGTTTCCTCCCCCTCCCCAGAAATGACATACGCCACAATTTTCGCGTGTTGGCATGCCAACATTCTGAGCCACATAATTAAGATCAACAGATGCTTTAGGCAAACCGGCCGCTCCTTTTTCTTTTTGGTATGTGCTGGTATTGTCGTGGCAAACAAGACAGTCGATATTATTCTGATTAGCAAAATCGAACGACTTATCTTTCCAACCGTATCCAATATGACAACGTGTACATGTACCTTCACTTGCAGAAGTACCGATACAGAAGTTATTCAGAATATTTCGTTTTCCAGCCTTTACCAAGCCTTTGCCTTCGATAAATTCTTCCCGCTCCCATTTCCAGTGTGGTGTTTGCATTATTTCGCCACCTCGTTTGTTATGGCATGACAAACAGGCTGCTGTAACCGCCTGTGCCGAATCAAAGCTTATCTGTAATTCTTCGAACTGACTATGGTCGGCAGCAACCTCGCTTTTTAGCATAGGACTGGGCATCATTGGCTTTTCCAATAATGGCAGTTCTATTTGTTTTATTATTAACACCGCAGCAATGCTCGGAATCAATAACATTAATATGTTTGGGATAATTTTGCGCATTGGTTCTGAAATTTAGGTGATTATTAATACTAATATTTAAATGGATGTAAAAAACACTTAAGGTAATAACACCTTTATTGCATGTGTGGACTCATATTACATTAACCCTATTTCAGATTAAAATAAACAGTTTGGATGGTTTGCCAAAATCTATTTTCTATTCGATAATTATTATTCAAATCGACGTTTTAATAAATTTGATTTTGTTATTTATTGAATAATTTCAAATTTTAAACTTCGATTTTTATCTCACTTTTCAACAGAAATTCAGATTTTATTCTTTTTCATAATCCACAATAGCGGCGTTTCATTTCCTGATAATCCTAACCTACAATAGAGAACCTATTTCTTCCAGCAGCTATTATACCAACAGTACGAGAAGAATATTGCAGATATTGCTACAATACCAATTGATACCCATTTATAACAATCACATGTAAATCCCAATGTATTCATAAAAATTCCGGTAACTACTATAATAAGGTAAGTGAAAAAAGCTACCATTGTAAATAAAAGAACACTTTTCAATAATACTTGTTTGTTTGCTTCCATGTTTTCTAATTTTAAAAAATTAATAAAAAGATTACTGAATAAAAGTACGATCAATCCAATGTGTTTTCCATTTTTTACCGGCGGGAATTCTCACTTATATCTATTTAGATTATCACTTATTTATATATTGATTTATATTATTTTATTTAGCGAATATCATTTACTATCACTACTTTCAATCATTGATATACATGATTTATATCATATTATTAAGTTTGATTTATGTTTTTTTAAGATTTAAAATGACTCATAAGAATGTGATATTAAGTATGCTAATAAAAAAATCAGTTATCGTATATATACTTTAAGGGATGTTGAAAATCAGACAAGTATAATTGCTGATTTGGAACAATAAATATTTCAATAATATGACGACTGTCATTAACAATAAAATCTCGCCACAGTTTTTGAACGTCATTTTTTTTGTGAATTCATTAGAAAATGATTATTTTTTTTGGTATATTGGTACAATGATTACAACACGATAAAGTATTAATTAAAATCTATTCAATATGAAAGAAATTGAAAAAATCATTATCAGCAAGGAAGAACAAATGGTTAATGCATTTAACAAAGGCGATATAAAAAGTGTACTCGAATTTTTCGACACTGATGTAATAGCATTTTCTTCAACTATGCTCGAACGAATTGGAGGTTTAGATGAATTCAAGAAAACCTTCGAGTTCTATAACAAAAACACACACGACATTGAGTATTTTATCTTTTCACCTATAGTTCAGGTATTTGGTGATTGCGCCCTGGCAAGTTTTTACTGGGTTGTAGCCTTAATTGAGGGATCGAGCAGGAAGGAAATGAATGGAAGAGGATCGCACCTTTTTGTAAAAAAAGGAGACGATTGGAAAATTGTACATGAGCATTTTTCACGAGCTCACCACTCATGATTTAGTATTAAATAGTAAACATGATACCAGACTATACTGGCCAATAGGCTAAAATATAT
>CAYLZH010000148.1:5095-12401 GCA_964388245.1 uncultured Bacteroidales bacterium | reverse complement strand
GGAACCGGTTCCTATTTCCAATACTGTATCACCTTTTCCTACATCCAACATTTCGGTCATGTAAGCCACAATATAAGGCTGCGAAATGGTCTGGCCATAGCCTATAGGTAATGGCTTGTCATCGTAGGCACTACTTTTATAGGCAACTGGGACAAACTCATGACGCTTTACCTGTTTCATTGCATTAAGTGTAGCTTTATCATAAATTCCTCTCGCTCGGATTTGATAATTAACCATAGACATACGCTCGTTTTCAAATCTATCCTGCGACGAGATTTTAAAATGAATTATCAGAAAAAAAAATAAGGTGATTGTGATTCCCAGTACTTTCATGTTCAGCCTTTTTTTATTGTTTAAAATTACAAAAACAGGGCTGATGAAAAAAATCGGTTTTAATCTTCCGAAGTACGCGACACTATGAAGTTATAAAGGAAAGCAAAAAAAGCTCCGATTATTAAACCACCGACAAATGCCCATGCCATGCCAATGATACTGCCAATAGGACTGATGTTATAACCAAGAAATATCTTGGCCACAAAGGTTTTAGCTTCGGTGGCACCATTTACAATAATCATCCACCAGGTGAGTAAAAACATCACTGCACCTGCAACAGTGGCAGCAGTAAGTGCAAAGGCTTTGACATTTAACTTCATAATACTTGTTTTGCGGATAAACATACAAAAAAAACTATAAATACTACCCGACATAAACCAATCTCTAAATCTTCATTACTTTTGCGGCATGATGATAAATTCACTTTTACGGCAATTCCTGAAATGGCGTGTGCGGAATATTTCGCACAAGCAATTTATCATGATCCTGGCTGTGATTATTGGCCTGGCAGTTGGATTCTCGGCTGTAATAATAAAGAATTCTGTACACCTGATCCAAAGCCTTTTAACCAATCAATTTTCTATTGAATATCACAATTATCTCTACTTTGTTTACCCGATAATTGGAATACTGATTACAGTATTCTTTACCAATTATATTCTGAAACAGCGTGTCGGTCACGGGATTCCAGGCGTATTATATGCCATTTCGAAAAACTCCGGGATTATTAAAGGCCATAACATGTTTTCGTCGATAGTAAGCAGTTCTTTGACTGTAGGATTTGGCGGATCGGTTGGACTGGAAGGTCCCACAGTAGCTACCGGAGCTGCTATTGGTTCGAACATTGGGCGATTATTTCATTTAAATCACAAACAAATAATCCTGCTTTTAGGTTGTGCTTGTTCCGGCGCAATGGCATCAATATTTAAGGCTCCAATTGCTGCCATCGTATTTGCACTCGAAGTTATTATGCTTGATTTGACCATGGCCTCGCTGGTTCCCCTGTTACTTGCCTCAGTTTCGGCCGCCCTGACATCCTATTTCTTTTTAGGCCAGGATATCTTATACAGTGTAAATGTGATATCAAAATTTAAAATGGCCGACATCCCCTATTATCTCCTTCTTGCAATTCTTACCGGTTTGGTATCGGTTTATTTTACAAGGATGTACATGAAAGTGGGCGGAATCTTCAGCAAAATAAAAAAATGGCAAAATAAACTGATCATTGGCGGATTGATTCTTGGTGTTTTAATATTCTTCTTCCCATCGCTTTACGGTGAGGGATATGAAGAAATTAATGCTGCATTACGCGGCGATTACAGCTACCTGTTTAACACCACACTGTTCTACGAATTCCGCGACAGTATCTGGATTACCCTTGCACTGTTTCTAATGATCATAATTTTTAAAGTAATTGCAACATCGGCAACATTTGGTGCAGGCGGCATAGGTGGAATATTTGCACCAAGCTTATTTTTAGGTGTAAATACGGGCTTGTTATTTACAAAAATTATCAGGCTGTTTGGTGTTTCGATATCAGAAACAAATTTTGCTCTTGTAGGGATGGCAGGATTAATAGCCGGTGTAATACATGCTCCTTTAACGGCAATTTTTCTTATTGCTGAAATTACCGGAGGATATGAACTTTTTATGCCACTGATGATTGTTTCCACAATTTCGTATGCCACAACAAAAATTTTTGAATCGAACTCTGTATACACAATCCAGCTTGCCAAAAGGGGCGAACTGCTTACGCATGATAAAGACAAGGCTATTCTATCGTTAATGAATATCGAAACATTGATTGAAAAGAACTTCAGGCCGGTACATATTAATGGAAACCTCGAAGATCTGGTGAAAGAAGTATCGAATTCGAGCCGGAATGTGTTTCCGGTTATTGATGATGACAATACTTTTAATGGGCTTGTCATAATGGATGATATAAGGCATATCATGTTTAAACCTGAAATGTACAAGGAAACATTAATAGTAAATCTGATGTTTGTGCCATCAACCTGGGTCGACCGGGGCGATAATATGGAAGAAGTAGCCCGAAAATTTCAGGAGAGTGGGAAATATGTTCTGCCGGTACTTGAGGATGGTAAATATGTTGGATTTGTCTCTCGTGCAAATGTGTTCTCAAAATATCGCAGGATGCTCAGGCATTTTAGCGATGATTAATTTTGATTTTAATATTTTTGGCGATTATAAAAACACAACATCTTGATACATAAAATTATCTAATACATTTCAAGCATTGTCTTAGGCCTGGTTATTTGGAGTGTCTACATAATCCTGCACCCCATTCAGGTACTTGCCTTGAAATTATCAGGTTATAAAGCACACAAGTGGGTAGTAGATTTAACAACCTACCTTACTATGTACTTTATGATTTTAGTTGGAATGAGATTTAAATTTTCGGGCAGGGTAAACATTCCAATTGGACGGCCAATCATAGTTATATCGAACCACCAAAGTACCTTCGACATCCCACCCATAATAATTGCTTTCAGAAAATATCACCCAAAATTTATTGCAAAAAAATCATTGGGGAAAAACATACCAAGCGTTTCATACAATTTGCGTCATGGCGGGTCGGTCCTCATCGACCGGGACAATCAGAAACAATCAATTGGCGAAATAATTAAAATCGGGAATTATATCGAAAATAATAAATACACGGTCGTTATTTTCGCCGAAGGCACCCGAAGCACAACGGGCGAATTACAGGAATTTAAGGTAGCCGGAGTAAAAGCACTTCTGCGTAAAGCCCCATCGGCCATTGTTGTCCCTTATGCCATCGATGGTAATTACAAGCTTCACAAATATGGTTTATTCCCACTTGCATTCGGACAGAAAGTACGATATACTATGTTAGAACCAATTGAACCCAATGGACTTAAACCTGAAGAAATTGTAGCGAAGGCAGAGCAGCAAATCCGTAACGCACTCCAATCAGTATAAAAATTTTCAACGCAGTAAGGTAACATTTCCTTTCTTCTCGAAATAACTTCCATCCCAGCATGTTGCCCTGACATAAAAAACATATACTCCGTTTGACATCGGCTGGCCTTTATAACTTCCATCCCACCCATGCATTACATTAGTGGTTTCGAATACTTTTTCGCCCCAGCGATCGAAAACAGCAAAATAAATATCATTGGTCATACGGGAATGAACATACAGGATATCATTTTTCGAATCATTATTTGGTGAGAAGGCATTCGGAACAAAAACATAGTCTTCGTTGCAGAAAACATCTTCAACAAAAATAAAAACGGAATCGTTTCTGCTACAGCCAAATTCGTCGGTAACCGTAAGGTAATAGTACCCGCTACAAACCGGAGATGCTGTAATATATGGATCACCCTGTTTTTCGAATGCCTCTGTCGAATGCCATGAAAAATCATAAATTGTTGATGTTTGAGTACGAATAATTATTGATTGTGTTTTAAAGATCGAATCGATAGATTCAGTTATTAATTCGCTTGTTTCAATTGATAATGGAGATAAACGAACCGAAATAGTATCCATATCTTCGCAATCGATAAGTGAAGTATTAATGGCATGAACAATAAAATCAGTAGATTCATCAACATAGATTAAGGGATTGACTGTAGTATGCCCCTCGATTATTGCTTCCTCCGGAGTCCAGGCGTATTCAATATTTTGTCCTGAATACTCACTGGCGGCAGTCAACTCAACTGTATCACCATAACAGATTGTAAAATCATCTGTTGCATTTATGGAAACGTTGTGCACAGTTATTTTTACTGAATCGTCGACCAGGCAATAGTCATTCATGACACGGCAATAATAAATTGTGGTAGTATCGGGGCTAACAGTAAATGTTGGGCCACCTGTATTGATAGTATCAGAAAAATTACGATAAAATGACCATGAAACATGGGCAAGTCCTCCTGAGAATGAGGCTGACAATTCTGATGACTTAGTGTCGCAAATGCTTTCGTCATGCGGAATCTTAAGCTCTAAATAATGCTGGAAGAATCGTTGATAATAGATGGTTGTACAAAAACCATTTGTGACTTCTACCTTAAACGTCTGGTTTTTATCCAGGACAGGTGTAGGATTCCAGATTGAATCATTGCTCACAAGATGAGACGGTGTCCATTTAAATTTCAGATCATCGGCAGTTAATAATGCAGGATCTCCAAGATGCGCTTTATCAAAATTACAGCGGTGTAAATCAGGTAAGAATTCAGGCGATTCAAAACCAAACTTAAAGACTGCATTGTTACAATTTGGCGACTTATTTTGCGTCGACCATGCACCTGGATTTGGTAACACCGGAAATTTCTGGCATCCGTCACAGCTGGCACAAGCAGCCTGATAAATATAACCTCGTTTGTCGAAACGGCTCGTCCCGCCATCTACATGATCCTCACCGCTGTTTGAGCACGCTGAGTAATGCAATTCGCCAAGAAAAGTGGCATATTCCAAACAGGCCGCATCATCAGTAAGTACCATCACATAAAAATCCATCCCATCGCTTTCGCTTTGATAGGCTGTTGGAGTGATATCCATATTTTTTACACCAATAAAAGCTGAGGAGGAAACATTTCCCCACTGCCTGCCCCAACCCGAAAGCATGATCCTGTTATTTAAACCTACAGCAAAGGCAGTGATAGAGATGTCAGGTTTTCCATCGCCCGATCCAAAAGCAGTTGACCAAACGATTGAATCAAGATTGGTGTTAAGCTTCGCAATAAACTGACCGCTGTTAGGCGTAGAATACTTGGCATTATAAATATGAGTATACCCCGGGGCATCGGTTTGTCCTGCAATAAAAACATTCTTTTCCTGATCGACACGTACGAAATACACCTGGTCGTAAATATTCGAATATATTGAGAAAGAGGTAGGATTTCCATGTACGGATGAATCCTGCCCACTCACTGAATTTTGCATTGTAATGGTATCCGATCCGAAATAGGTTGATGATATAAGGCTGTCGCCATTGGGATGGATTGCTGCAACAAAACCATCGGCACCTCCTCCATTAAACCGACGGCTCAGAGCATTGGAAGTGGTAGGAAAATTACGAGAGTCGGTTCCTCCGGCCACGTATACTGTACCATCTTCTGTAACATCGATGGAATAGATAGCATCATCGTTCCGGCCACCCAGGTATGAACCCCATATCATTGAATCCAGTTGTGAAGTCATCTTAAAAACAACGCCGTCCTGTTTGCCCCCCGATATCGGCTGAAAGGAATTTACAAGAGGAAATGTATCAGAAAAAGTACAGCTGCCAACATAAACATAATTACTATCGTCAACAATAATTTCACCGCGGGCACCATCGCCGTAATTATAATAAAGTTTACCATTTCCTCCCAAAAGATTACTGTTGTAAATCGGCCTGAAATTTATCCCGTCATTTCCCAGCCCACCCATATAGGTTGAAGCCATTATATTATCACCTGTCTCACTGATTTTTGTTATATACATCTCGACCCCCTGACTAAAACCAATTACATTACAATATGTCAGATTTCCACCGGGACTAAATGTCGTGTCGAATGCACTGGTATCTATTGGGAAATTATCGGAACCAGTAGTTCCTAAAACCAACAGGTTATCAGCGGTATCGACCACCAGGCTGTGGGGCATTTCATCGCCGTTCCCACCAAGATAGCTTGCCCAAAGTCTTTGAACACCGGTAGAATCGTACTTTATGAGGCCAACATCCCAAAGCGAATCGCCCAAAGCATCGCCCAGGGCAAAAGTATCCTGAAAAACACCTGTTGTAACTGGATATCCGACATTGCTTACAATCCCACCTGAATAAACATTTCCCTTGCTGTCGAAGGTGGCAGTAAATCCCCAGTTATCGGCACGCGAACCCGAATAGGTTGAGAACACCAGATGTGGATCTATAATTAATTCCAGTCGCTTGTTGTATCCATCAGGAAAACTGAATGTTAACCTGTTGCGCCGCAGTTTATATTTACACTTTACAGGTATTGAGTCGGTGCCAAATATTTGATATGCCACTGGTTTAAATTCGACAATCTCATTCAGCGAGGTTTTCAGATAAAGATCTCCTTTTTTGAGATATTCAGATTTCAGGCCTTCGTACTCGATAACAATACCACCCGGATCGCTTCCCGGCCTGACAATGAAATCATACTTTAGGCTGTGCTCTTTTCCATGTACTACCATGTCGATGCCTTTAAATAAATCCCGGCAAAAAAGCTTATCAAAAATCTGTACACGCCCGGCCCATTTCCTGCGATCATTTCCAATGAAATAATTTTCATAATCTTTAGCCGGATCAATGCCGATCCATTCTGGATTTTCAGAGGTGCCAATGAATTGTGCTCGAAATGCATGATGTTTGATAGATTCAGGAGCAATAAAATCTTTTTTATTCGAATGTGCCTGTGCAAGGAAATCATCGTCGCGAAAATGAAAAAGAATTGAATTCTGCTCGAAAAAAACTGCACCTGAAGGAACTGCAGCCCGAAACATAACCTGCTCATTCCACTGGCCCTTGTTTTCAGAAAAACGAATATTATGCTGACTCAATGATTCTTTCACACCTATCCATGGAATCAGAATCTGGCATAAAACAGATACAATTATCAATGGCAACAATTTCCTTTTCACACAATAAAAGTAACAATTTTCATCAAGTATTATATCGGTAGAAATTTTCAGAGTGTACGATTACACCACATGTTTTAATTCCAAACTTTTCTTAGTCATGGTAAAAGTGTTTTCTAAGGACATCGAAAATAAATCCTCACCCAAAGTAAAAATATCGAATAATGAATATCGAATGAAGTAAAGTCAAAAACTGATAAAGGTTGATTGAAATTAAGCAGTTCAAGCAACTTACTGAATTTTATTAAAGCCAATACCCCTTCCTTGCTTGTAAGGAAGGGATTGGGTAGGATATATTATCTATTCCCTTCCACCCATTTTTCAATCCATGTGTATGCGATTT
>CAYLZH010000148.1:0-5085 GCA_964388245.1 uncultured Bacteroidales bacterium | reverse complement strand
GTTGTTGTTTTCGATATCAGAAAAAATATTGATCGATGAAAAATTTAATAGCTTTAATTCTAATTAGCCTGATAACCTGCATTATATCTGATGCTAAAGCACAGTTCCTTACTGAAGAATCGTCTGAAAAACCTAAAAGCAAATTGAGCGACCGCCTGGTTTTTGGTGGTAATTTCGGACTATCGTTTGGTGCTATAGATTATGTCGAGCTTTCGCCAAAAATTGGATACAGGGTAAAGCCAAGGTTTATTACCGGAATAGGCATGAAATATATTTACTATCATGAAGATATTGACTATAACGTAAATGGAACCTGGTATACTTACGATTATGAAAGTAAAGTTTACGGTGGGAGCATTTTCGGACAGTATACCTTATTGGAAAACTTAAACGAAAGCATTGGGATTAACATTGGGGATATTATTGCTTACTCCGAAATCGAGCAATTAAATGTAGAGGCCTATCTTGTTAATCCGGCAACAGGTCGGTACGAACCCAATGGCCGGACCTGGGTAATCAGCACGCTTGTCGGAGGAGGAATATATCAGCCTATTGGTAGCCGATCGGGGATTCACCTTCTGATACTGTACAACCTCACCGACGAACTTTTTTCGCCCTATTCAAATCCAGTAATAAGGATTGGTTTTAACTTTTAATTCATCCATATGGAATTCGACTCATACAGTTTTATCATTGCTGCTTCGCTTGTGGTTATTGCCTCGTTCTTTTTTAATATTTTCTCGTCGCGCACTAATGTCCCAAGTGTATTATTGTTAATTACACTTGGCATAATTCTGAAGCTAATTGCCGAATGGGTTGGAATAGAAGTCATTGAGTTATTTCCCGTACTCGAGGTTCTCGGAATTGTCGGACTGATAATGATTGTTTTGGAGGCATCCCTCGAGCTTGAACTTAAGAAGGAAAAGCGAAACCTGATTTTAAAATCTTTTTCCGTTGCCCTACTCGGATTAGTAATAAATGCATTGGCCATTGCTGCCGTTATTCAGCAATTTTTACATACCGATTATTTTGTTGCTCTCATCTATGCTATTCCCTTATCGATTATGAGCAGTGCCATAATTATTCCCAGTGTATCTTCTTTACAGAAGGATAAAAAGGAATTCATGGTTTACGAAAGTACTTTTTCCGACACACTGGGAATCATGTTCTTCTTTTTCCTGATAGAAAGTGTTCATGCTGAAAACCTTGCCGAGATTAGCCTTTCGATTGGTGTAAATATTTTGTTGACACTGATAATATCGGTTGCTTTAAGCTATATTTTGATTTACCTGTTTCAGAAACTTCAGAGCGAAGTTAAATTGTTTCTGCTGATTGCTGTACTTATTTTGCTTTATGCCATCGGTAAACTCCTGCATTTCTCGTCGTTAGTTATGATCCTTGTTTTTGGATTAATCCTGAACAACCATCAATACTTTTTCAGGGGTAAACTTAAAAATTTTATCAACACAGATTCCATCAGGAACATCTATAAAAATTTCCATGTAATTACTATTGAATCGTCGTTTGTAGTACGAACATTCTTCTTTGTCATTTTCGGGATGACCATTATGTTAAGCTCATTGATCGACCTGAACGTAATCGTATCATCCATCATAATCCTGGGATTGATCTATGGATCGCGATATCTGTTATTTCGCCTGATATTGGGAAAAGACATTCTTCCACAAATACTGATAGCTCCACGTGGATTAATCACAATTCTGCTGTTTTTTGCAATTCCCGAAGAATATATGGTTGCTGAATTTAAACCCGGCATACTGTTGTTTATCATCATAATCTCCAGCATAATAATGGCCTATTCGCTAATTAAGGCAAAGAAATCCAGCCAAATTTCAATTAATGCAGATCAATCGCCGGAGTTGGAAATAATTGATAAGCGAAGCATTAATGAGCAGCCGGCTCAGGATTAATCCTTTTTTTCCTTAAAAATATACTTTATCCTTGGCGTCTCATTTCTGGTAGTATGATTATCCCGGTGTTGTTTTCTACCCTTTCTGACCGGCAGTGATAATTTACAGGATGGACATTTATCCTGAAAGTCATCGACAAACGAACCACAAGCCGGACAGCATGATGGTTCCGATATCCAGTTTCTACCATGAACTTCAACTTGTTCCTTTGGAGCATAAGGTGTTTTTTCAAATACCTCATTCAGAAGACGTTTTACACCCATTTCAATTATAAAAACATTGAACGCATAAAATCCTGATACTGATAACACGAAAAGAATGATGAAACGCTCAAAACGCATACTCGCAAAAAAAGCTGTCAGGATTGCCACGATAACGCATGCTTTTAATAATTCAATCAAACCAATCCGGTAACTGATTTTAAGTTTCTCGTTTAGCGTAAAATGAAGATATATCTGATAAGGAATTTTGAACAAACTATTTCTACTGACAAAAGATAATCCTCCTTGTTCCTTTGTTAGCTTCTCAACATCATGGTTTTGCAGACGATCGAAAAAAGTATTTACGATGGCCGAATTGGAAGGATTTACACCATCAATCATTTCAACCTCAACTATTGAACTCTTCGAAACCGGAAATGCCATATTTAAAACAAGTTATTTCTTCTTATTTTATGTACGAAAATACAAATCTTGCAGCACATATCATTTCATTGGTATCCGTGTAACTTCAAAAAACCATCTGCCACTGTAACCAGAACTAAGCCGGACAGATTTTTAATGTATGGTAAATTTAAATGTATGGTAAATTTAATTGATGAATCTATGAGCTTTCCCAGTCACAGCTTTAGCCACAGATTTTCAGATTCAAAACAAGATACAGGCCATGGAGAAACACTTTTTCTGATGAATTTCGTATATTCGTTGATAATGCAAATCCTGATGCCATGAAAAAAATAATCTTTATTGTTGTGATAATTATTAGTCCCTTGTTCTTAAACTCACAAACCACCCTGATCGACTTTGGCAATAACCAATCATCTAATTCATTTGGATTATCTAATTGGGATTCATTGCTTCTTAGCACTAATATGGTTTATCTTTCGCAGGGAAACGGAGGTGTTTCACCTCAAAACAATATTGATGAATATACCGATTTTATGGGCGTATCAGGAACAAGTGCTTTTACTTTTCAAACGAACCACAGAGTTGTTGTAAGCTGGTTTAATAACTCAAACGAATCTTTCAATTTTACTGCCCGAATTAGTTTCACTGATACGGACCAACCTGCATCGGGGAATTCTTCAGGCAACTGGTATACAATGCGTTCCTTCAACAACTATCAGCAAGCCTACTCCGAAGCCTTTCCCTATTCCGCAATTCAAACTGTTTTTAATATTGAAGACCAGGGTGTTCATGCATGTACAGGTGATCATTTTTCTGTAAATCTCAACCTGCATATCGAATGGTTCGACAACACAATGAAACAATACCTTATATGCGATAAAATAGAAATCTATAACGATGCCGATACCACATCACCTTCGAGTCCAGCTAATTTGCAGGCTGTAGCATTATCCGATTCAAAAATAGCACTAAGCTGGGATATACCCTATGACAACATTGGGGTTACTGAATATTACGTTTACAACAACGGAATCCTCGAGTCATACACCCGTACAAATGCCGATACAATATACTTCCTTGAGCCTTCGAATTCATATACATTCAGTGTGGTTGCCCTCGATAATGTTTTGAACGAAAGTGTCCCATCACAAGCAATTACTATCAATACTCCTGCTTTTCAGGGCGATACCTCTTTGATCGATCCGGCCAATATTATTTATGCAGGAGCATTTCGTTTACCGGATAACTGTAACTGGGGAGCCGATGCATTTGGTTTTAATCCTGAAGGTGACGGAGGGCAAAACGGTGCAGGATCACTTGATGGCTTTCCCGGTTCGGTTTTTACATCAAATATTAATACTCCAACGAATGCCTTTGTTGGTGAATTCAGCATTCCTGCTCCAATTTATCCACTGCCTGGAAATATTAATCAGTTGCCTGTACCTGTACAGCTTCAGGCATTTGGCAACATCAGACCGGCCAATATCAATAATTATCCCTATGTTGATGTATGGGAAAATGATGTTGTCTGCTTACCTCCACAAGGCAGCCAAACGAGTTCAATGTTATACAGTTCATGGGGATTTTATTATCAACTAATGGGTGAACCAAAATATCCTTCGATAAGTTGGTGTGAGGCGCAAAATATTGCAGGCTCCGTTAAGCAAGGGGGCTGGTTAATTGGAATTGAAACCGGATCGCCCGAGCCTGCCCAATGCAACGACTACCTTTTTCCGGTACCACAGTGGTGGGCAAACACAAATACCAACGGAAGATGCCTCATAAACGGACGTTATCGCGAGGGCGGTGTAAGCGGGCTTGGGCCAACTTTGTATGCAATTGCGCCCTGGCAATCAGGAAATCCTCCGGTCGTTGGAGCGGAACTTCCATACACTAAATTGCTTGAATACGGATCAGTTTTAAACTCGGTCGATGACTATTACTTTCCCGATGCAATTGACGATTTCAATCATGCCGACTATTGGAAAGATGCTGCCTGGATTAATAATGGCAATCGCAATGCGGTGGCCTTAATTGGACTAAAAGGGCTTGGTATAAATTACTATGGCTATCGGGGCGAGCAAATGCGCCACGAATGGATTATTGCCGATATACCTTATCCTGATTTCTATGCAACCGATCCAAACGGAAAAGGTTGGCAAGCTGGTAGAATGGAAGCGTTAATAGTTTTCTATGATCCACAGGATTTAGCCGATGTAGCCAATTCGCAGCAGAATTCATGGAGCATTCAACCCTATGCTGCATTTAGAATCGATACAACAGTTTTTTATTCAAGCCGGCCTGAGTTAAGAAGCGCTGCTTTCGATCATGAAAATGAAATTCTTTATGTTACTGAATTCTGTGAAGAGTTCGATGGCCGATCAGTTGTTCATGTTTGGAACATGAACCAGGTCATTGTAGATGTTCAGGAACTGAATTTCCGAACAGAACTATTAATTTATCCTAATCCATCTGATGGAGCTCTTTATATTAAAATCGATTCAGAAATTATTGATGATCTTACTTTT
>CAYLZH010000147.1:0-12404 GCA_964388245.1 uncultured Bacteroidales bacterium | reverse complement strand
ACATTAAAACAAGCGCTCCCGCAATTTCAAAAATAAATAGTGTTAAATCGATTATTGAAGATCCCCGGAAGTTCGAGGAATTTACAATCATCGAAAGTCAGGATAAATCGAAAGAAGTAACTGAAATAAGTCCGGATATTGCAGTTTGCAGCGATTGTCTCCATGACCTTGAACACCAGTCGCACCGCATCAACTACCCTCTGACCAACTGTACCAATTGTGGCCCACGTTACTCAATAATTAAGGCCATACCCTACGACCGTAATAAAACAACCATGTCAGTTTTTCCAATGTGCGGTATCTGCTCATCTGAATATAATGATATTAGCAATCGGCGGTTTCATGCTCAACCTGTAGCCTGCAACAATTGCGGACCTGTTTACTCCTTGGTTTCCGGCCAGGTTCAGAATATGCAAATCAACGAAATTATTGATTTTGCCTCACAACTTATCATGAATAATCAAATAATTGCACTTAAAGGAGTAGGAGGATATCAATTAATTTGTAACGCTGAAAACAATAATGCTGTTGCTGTTTTAAGAGAAAGAAAAAAACGTGACAGTAAACCTTTCGGGGTGATGTTCAGAAATATTGAAACGCTAAAACAGTACGCCAGGGTAAATAAAGATGAAGAACAGATTCTCGTATCCTGGCAGCGACCAATTGTATTGCTGAATCAAACCAATACCCTTTGTGAGGAACTAAACAAAGGCCTGAAAACAATCGGGGCAATCCTTCCTTATATGCCTTTTCACTATATGTTGTTTAAAAAGATAAGCATTCCGGCCGTTGTTTTTACCAGCGGAAATTATTCGAATGAGCCAATAATAAAAGATGATGATGAGGCAATACAAAAGTTATTGGGAATTGCTGATGGAATTATTTCATACAACAGAGAAATAGAAAACCGCTGTGATGACTCCATAATATTTGTTGAAAAATCGACAAAATTTATCTCTCGACGCTCACGTGGGTTTGTTCCCGAATCAATTAAAACAGGATTGAATGTCGATGGAATATTGGCAACTGGAGGTGAATTAAAGAACACTTTTAGTCTTGGAAAAGAAAAAAATGCACTAATGAGCCCATATATTGGCGATCTGGAGCATTTGAAGGCAATCGGTTTTTTCAAACAACAACTAAAACATTATCAGCAAATATTCAGGGTAAATCCAACCCTTATGGTTCATGATCTCCATCCTGATTATTTCACAACTCGTTTTGCTCTTGAAAGTGGATTAGAATGCATTTCCGTTCAACACCACCATGCCCATATTGCATCAGTACTGGCCGAGCACCAACTCGACGAAGAAGTAATAGGATTTGCCTTAGATGGTACGGGCTATGGCGCCGACGGGAAAATATGGGGCAGCGAAATAATGATTGCCGGCTTATCCGGTTTCATACGTAAATATCATTTTGAGTATTTGCCATTGCCCGGAGGCGAGAGTGCTATAAAGGAGCCATGGAAAATTGCACTTGCTGTTCTTATCAAAATTTATGGAAGCAATTTCAAGATGAATGAATTCAGGTTCCTTGATAATATCCCGAATCAGAATAAAAACATTGTTCTTCAGGCAGTACATTCGGACATTAACATTACTGAAAGCTGTGGGGCAGGCAGATATTTCGACACAGCTGCTGCTCTGTTAAACATATGTTCGCACAACCACTATGAGGCGGAAGCACCAATGCGGCTTGAAAGTATTATTCACCCCGAAATTCATGATTTTTACCCGATTCGAACAAATGACAAAATCGAAATGATTGAAGTTTTCAAGTTTATTACTGATGACTTAACTAATTCAGTTCCAGCAACAGTTATTTCTGCAAAATTTCATAATACAATTGTTCATCTGTTAAAAATCTGTGCCGAATCTATTCGAAACGAATATGGAATTAAAAAAGTAGTACTTTCGGGTGGAACATTTCAGAACAGATATATTCTTAGGAACATTCTGGAACAGTTAAGAAAATTGAACTTTGAAGTATTCACAAATACGCAAGTGCCACTGAACGACGGAGGTCTGTCGTTAGGGCAACTGGCAATTGCTGCAAAGAGGAGGAACAAAGAATGTGTTTAAGTATCCCTGCAAAAATAATTTCGATACAAGCAGAAATGGCCAAAGTTGAATTAGGTAACAATGTAATTGATGCCTCATTGCAACTTGTCGAAAATGCCAAAACCGGTGATTATGTGTTATTACATACAGGTTTTGCAATTGAAATCATTGATGAAAAAGAGGCTTTGGAACGACTGGAAATCCTTAGCGAAGTATATGGTCAGAACGAAACTGAAGATCAGCAATGAAACACATAACTGAATACAGGAATCCTGCGATTGTTAAAGGATTGGTAGATGCTATCCATTCGCATAGCAAACAAAGCATTGCCCTGATGGAAGTTTGCGGAGGTCATACAATGGCAATCCAAAAATACGGGATACCATCTTTGTTACCTCCCACTATAACTTTACTATCGGGGCCAGGCTGTCCTGTATGTGTAACAGATATCCGGTATATCGATCATGCTATTGCTCTTGCAAGACTAAATAATACAATTATTACCACTTTTGGAGATCTCATTCGTGTACCAGGCTCGACTTCGAGCCTTGAAAAAGAAACCGGCAACGGTGCAGATGTCAGGATTGTATATTCAATACTTAATGCGCTTGAGATAGCCGTTGATAATCCTGAAAAAGAAGTGATATTTCTTGCCATTGGTTTTGAAACAACCGCACCCGGCACTGCAGCAGGAATATTAAATGCTTCGCTCACGAGACTATCGAATTTTTCCATCTTATCGGCACATAAAGTTATGCCCCCGGCTATGGAGGCAATTGTTGAAAAAGGAGCCGGGATAAGCGGTTATATATGCCCCGGACATGTATCAAGCATCACAGGTGCAAAAATGTTTTCGGGCATTGTTGATAATCACGGTCTTGGTTGTGTTGTTTCAGGATTTGAGCCAACCGATTTGCTGCAATCTATTCTGCAACTTGTAATACAACACGAGGAATCATCACCCCGGCTCGAGAATGCTTATCATCGTGCAGTTCGAATGGAGGGAAACCTAAAAGCACAGACCATAATGAACCGGATTTTCGAAAAAACCGATGACTGGTGGCGTGGTTTTGGAATAATCCCCGATAGCGGATTACAACTAAAACAAAAGTTCCTGCCTTTTGATGCCCGAGAAAAATTTAATATTAAAATTGAACCATCCCAGGAAAAGAAAGGATGCATTTGTGGTGAAATCCTAAAGGGGCTTAAGCGACCAACCGATTGCAAGTTATTTGGAAAGGCCTGTACACCGTCATATCCTATCGGGGCATGTATGGTATCGAATGAGGGAGCCTGTGCGGCATATAATAAATATAAAGCAAGCCGTTCAGATGAGTAGGTGAACAAATTCAACAACTTTTCTTTTTATAATTTTCTTCAGAAAGAACTTTCTTGCAGTAAGCTAACACAGTATTATAAGCGAATCTATTTTCTCCCGACACTAACATTGTGGGAAAATTTGCACCAGTCAGATCAAATTCATCTATCATTATACGAACTCTACGAGGGTTATTCCATTTGGTCATGAAATCACTTCGTTAGGTTTGTCCAACTTAAATATTTAACCTCTCTTGTTTTTAAAATATGAGTTTCACGAATTAAGAATTGAAAAAGGAATTAAAATTTGCTCTAAAGAGGCCAATTAATGTTTAATTTTGTGGAATGACAGACTTAAACATTAACGAAACAAAATCATTTCATGTGATACTTGCTATGATTAAAGAATCAAGGGCAAGAGCTGTCAGCGCAGTTAACCAGGAGTTAATTGATTTGTATTGGAGAATAGGTGAGTATATTTCGGACAAATGCAAGAATTCAGGATGGGGAAGTCGCGTAGTTGCTAATCTTTCCGACTTTTTACAAGAAACTGAACCAAACACGAAAGGATTCTCGGCACAAAACCTTTGGAGAATGAAGCAATTTTACGAAACTTATCATGGCAATAAAAAACTCTCACCATTAGTGAGAGAAATTGGATGGACCAACAACATGATTATTGTTTCTCAATCAAAAACTGACGAAGAGAAAGAATTTTATCTCAAATTATCAGCTATAGAAAAATATTCGAAAAAGGAATTAATGCGTCAATTTGAGAGTGGACTTTTTGAACGAACAATGCTATCAAGCGAAAATATCTCACCAGTAGCGAGAGAAACTTATCCGGTAATAAATGAATACATAAGGGATTATTATTCATTCGAATTCCTAAGACTGAAAGATAATTATTCCGAGTCTGGTTTTCAGAAAGCCATTCTGCAACACTTAAAGGATTTCATTCTTGAATTTGGCAAGGATTTCTTATTTATAAAAGAAGAATTTAGGCTTCAGGTTGGAAGCAGGGATTATTCGATCGATTTGTTATTCTATCATAGAGAGCTAAATTGTTTGGTTGCCGTTGAACTTAAAATTGGTGAATTTAAACCTGAATTCATGGGCAAAATGGATTTCTATTTGGGAGCATTAGATAAGCACGTAAAAAAACCGCATGAAAATCCAAGTGTTGGAATAATTATGTGCAAAAGTAAAGACGAAAATATTGTTGAAATTTCGTTGAACAGAAGTACTTCACCAACAGTGATTAGTCAATATGAAACGAAACTAATTAGCAAACACCTATTAAGAAACAAACTCAAAGAACTATTTGACAGCGAGGAAATTGAATATTAACTAAATATAATTATTTGCAAAAATGAGATAGATGCAGGGAAATACCAAACAAATCATACTCAACCATGGCGGCGGTGGAATACTCACAAAAGAGCTCATCACGAATCTCTTTTACAAGTACTTCAAAAATACCATTTTACTCGAGCAATCCGATTCCGCAATCTTGGGAGTAAATGCTGAAAACTTAGCCTTTACCACCGATTCTTATGTTGTTGATCCAATTTTTTTCCCTGGCGGAAATATTGGCAAACTGGCAATTTGCGGAACGGTAAACGACCTGTGTGTAAGCGGAGCAAAGCCATTATACCTGTCGGTTGGTTTTATTATCGAAGAAGGGCTTCCTATTTCGGACCTGGAGAAAGTTGTAAAATCGATGACCCAGGAGGCAAAATTCGCAGGTGTAGAAATTGTATGTGGCGACACTAAAGTTGTAAACAAAGGTAAATGCGATAAACTATTCATCAACACTTCAGGAATTGGATTGTTGGAAAAAAAACATACCGGAATCAGTACAGGAAAAAACATTGAGATTGGAGATAAAATTATCATTAATGGGTTTATTGGCGACCATGGTATTGCAGTATTGGGAGCAAGAAAGAATTTAAACTTTCATACTGAAATTAATTCTGATTGTGCTTCTCTAAACCATCTTGTAAATAAAGTCCTTATTGAGATGAACGTGCATTTCATGCGTGATGCTACACGAGGAGGATTGGCAACAGTCTTAAACGAGCTGGTCGAAGGCCGAGACTTCGGCATAAAAGTTAATGAAGACCATATTCCTGTTCGGGACGAAACTCAAGGCATTTGTGAGCTTCTTGGATTCGATCCGCTCTATCTTGCCAACGAGGGAAAAGTTGTAATAGTCGTACCATCCAACGCTGAAGAAAGGTGCTTATCTGTATTACGAAAAAATAACTTAGGAATAGAAAGCAAAACCATTGGCGAAATTACTGAATCCTATCCAGGTAAAGTAGTCCTGCAAACCTCGATTGGAGGAACCAGGTTTGTGGAGCTAAATACCGGCGAACAATTACCACGAATCTGCTGATGAATTAATTTGTTGAGCTTGTAGAAACTCATAACCAATTACATGCATGAATTCAGTATCATAGAAAATATTTTTCGAACCCTTGAGGAGGTATCAGGAAAAGAGGGCATATCAAAAATCACAAAGGTAAGCCTGGTAATTGGAGAGTTGCGTCAGATTGTGCCCGATGTTTTTGAGTTTGCCTTTCAGGTAACTGCAAAAGATTCGATTGCAGAAGAGGCAGTATTGGAGATTGAAAAGATCCCCATCGAAGTAAGGTGTATGGAATGTTCAAAGCTAAGCCAGGTCGACGACCATGTGTTTTTCTGTCGGCATTGTCAGAGCCCAATAGTGAAAATAATAAAAGGGAAGGAATTGTATATTAAAAGTATTGAAGGAGAATAAAATAGAACAAACATAAACATTAGCCGAATGGAAATAAAAGTACTAAAAAACATTTTTGGAGCCAACGAAGAAAAAGCAAACGAAATCAGAAAAAAATTGTCTGATAAAAAAGTTTTTATGGCCAATCTTATTGGTTCTCCGGGATCGGGAAAAACTACTTTTCTGGAAAAACTAATGGAAGAGTTAGGCCAGAAGTATAAAATTGCAATTATTGAAGGGGATGTAGCTACCGATCGTGATGCCCGAAGATTGCAGCGCTTTAATCGGCCCATTACTTTAATCAATACTGATGGAGCATGTCATCTCGAGGCATTAAGCATTGAGAAGGCAATTGATGATTTCGATCTGGATGAACTGAATTTTATTTTTGTTGAAAATGTAGGAAATATGGTCTGTCCTGCCGAATTCGATATTGGTGAACATGCAAAAATTGCAATCATAAGCACACCCGAAGGCGATGATAAACCAGCAAAATACCCACTACTTTTCACCGAAGCCAAAGCAGTTATCCTTTCAAAAACCGATTTATTACCTTACATAAATTTCAGCAAGGAATCATTTTTAACTGATGTAAAAAACCTGAACGCAAACATCCCGGTCTTTGAGATTTCCTGTTCGAAAGGGAAGGGATTACGGGAAGTTTTTTCCTGGTTCGGGTCAATGACAACTTAGCGATTTACCTGATTCCTTCCCCTCGAAGATATATGCCTAATTTGGTGTCTGATTTCGAAGTATGTTCCTTGAACCATTTCAGCAAGAATTCCATGAAATCTTTGTGATTGATGTATTTAATATTGTATGATCCAATCACCTCGGACAGTTTAAATAACAGGCTTTCGTGTTCCTTTTTATGGTTTTCGTAATCAGGGTACCTGTTTCTTTTCATGATATTCTCTTCGCAGATAAAATGAAAATCGGCATACTTATAGAGTTCCATAATCAATGATTCGATAAACTCCGGATTGAGATTATTCAAATATGCATCATGTATTTTTTGTACCGTTTTTAGAAATATTTTGTGCTCAGCATCAATTTCATAAACTCCGACCTCATATTCCTTTTTCCAGCTAATAAGCTTTTCCAAATATTAAAAGATTTAATTATTACAATCCTAAAAATAACATACCGATGCCACAAAGAGCAACAGTTGCACCAGCTATCGCGGTACTATATTTTTCAATCCCCTTTAAAGCTATCGATTTCAAACCAAATATTGCAACCAATACAGCTCCCAACATAGTTGCAATTGTTGCAAAACTAAACACCAGGGTTACAAGAATTACAGATGAAACACTTTCCTGGGCTGCCGGATACATTAACAATGGGACCAGCACTTCGCATGGACCAAAAACAAATATTACGAACAATGCCCATGGCGATAATCCTGATCCTGATCTTTTCTTGTGTACATGCGAATGCGCATGATGATGGCTATGCTCATGCGTATGTAAAGTACCATCCTCGTGAGCATGTTGGTGACTGTGTGTTTTCGCCTTAAATACTCTGCGCAGGCCATAAATAAAATATGCCAGACCAAATCCTAAAAGCAGCCAGGCTGCAATATTGCCACGAAAGCTCTCAAAAAATTCTATTCTGCTTATCGACAGCCCTGCAGCAATACCTATAATTCCGATAACTACAGAACTGCCAACGTGGCCAAGCCCGCATAATAGTGTAACACGACAGGTTTTAATCCATGACCATTTCCCGGCTTTGCTCATTACAATAAAGGGGATATAATGATCGGGGCCAAGGATCGTATGGAAAAAGCCAAGCGATGCAGCAGCAGCAAGAAGAATAATAAGTTCCTCGTTCATTTTTTTGGTAGCTTATCAATTTTAATGCAAGTTAAGAAATATTTTCATGAAAGTTTTATGAATATGTTTAATAGCATGCAACTATCCTCTAATATTTTTGTTGATGATTTACCAATACTAAAAATATGAACAAACGCTTTCAGGCTCATATTGCTATCTTTGGCGCCAACCTTATATATGGTATCAACTACACCATTGCCAAGGGCATTATGCCTGATTATGCAGGAGCCTTTGGCCTGACATTTATGAGGGTAACCGGTGCATTGTTGTTGTTTTGGTTTTTTAGTTTAATTGCCGGCACCGAAAAAATCGATCGGAAAGACTACCCGCGATTAATTTTTAGCGGAATGTTTGGAGTTGCTTTTAATCAGATGCTTTTTTTAAAAGGCCTTAGTTTTACAACCCCAATTAATTCTTCTATAATAATGACAATTAATCCTGTACTGGTATTAATAATTGCAGCTATTGTCCTTAAAGAAAGAATTACCTGGATTAAAGTAATCGGGATTTGGGCAGCTGGAACCGGTGCCGGATTTTTAATCCTGAGTTCAGGAAAAGTAAGTCTTGAATCTGAAACATTTCTTGGAAATGTAATGATGTTCCTTAATGCTACATCATATGCAATTTACCTGGTAATAGTAAAACCATTAATGATTAAATACAAACCCATAACTGTAATTAAATGGGTGTTTTTATTTGGTTGGTTTATTGTTACACCTGTTGGCTTTTCTGAATTTACTCAAATAAACTGGCAGGATATGCCTACAAGTATTATTGTATCAATTTCATACGTAATTATCGGCACAACATTCTTTGCTTACCTTCTGAATATTAATGGGCTAAAATACCTGAAATCGTCTACGGTGAGTGCCTATATATACTCCCAGCCTGTAATTGCATCAATAGTAGCTATAATGCTTGCGAGGGATGAAATTACCTGGATCAAGATTGTATCTACACTATTGGTGTTTGTTGGGGTTTATCTGGTAAGTATTCCTGTGGAGCGATATACAAAGCGAAATACCAACAGGTAATTGCACACTACAAATAAGTATATGTGAAAAATACTAATGCTTAACTCTTAATCCACCTAACAGGCCATGGCAATCGATTTATTTTAATGGTGTAGTATTCGCATAAGCTTGCACCAAAACCTTTGAAAAACCGGGCAATACCTTCGATATTCGATCCCTCAAAATCGAGTGTCATAGTACGTTCCGAATTTCGCTGTATGTAGTAATCGACCAGCTTAAACATTGCCCGTTTTTCTAATCCTTCGGGTGTTGATGCCGAAACAAGGTAAATTCCTCTTTGATTTGAATAAACAAAATAGCTTGCAGCACAAAGATTGTTTTCCGATGTATATGCGCCCAGAGTTTCACCAATTCGATATCTCGTTGAAATTGCGATAAGCCTGCGAAGGGTATCGTAATGTGCATCATCAAAATTATTTCTGGGATTCCCAACATTATCCTTAAATAAGCTTATCAGTTGATGACTTGGCACACTTTCGGAAATACATATTTTATTCCTATTTGCCTTCTGGATGTTCCGTTTCGTATTCGTCGAATAGTTTTTTCTGATTTTTTGATAAGGTTCTATCAGGTCGAGTTCGTAGTTTAGATTTCTCTTTGGCTCATAGTTGCCAGTTTTTATCTTATTAAAAATATTAAGGTTTATATCGATAAACTTAAAATGCGATGGGATAGCATTAATAAATTTATCAACAAGATCAACATCGAGCCGTTGCGAAGAAAACACCCCAAGTTGTTGTGTAAATGAAGGTTGATATAAATAATTCACTCCATACTTTACCTTCTTTGTTAGTGGCATAACTGATATATAGTCGTCCTCAACCAATGCATCCCAGTTTTCCGAAACAATATCAAGATACCAGCTATAGGCATACACAATCCCATTAAATGAACATTTAATACAATTGTTCCATTTTCGCTTATCAATTTGGTTGTGTTTTAAATACCTGATTGCCACTTTTAGTAATTAAAAATGCAAAGGTATTTACAATTTGTGAGCTTTAAAATCAAATTCTTACATAGATGCTAACTTTTAAATACTTTATCAAAAGACCAAATTTTTGTATTTTAGTAAACTTGTTCCACAAAACGATTGATTATGATCAGAGCTGTATTTCTTATATTCATATCCCTAATTTCAGTCTATTCAACCCTGTCACAGGATGTCAGTAAATTCAATTTTCTATCAATCGATAGCCTGATAAAAAACGGAGATACCGGATTGTTCCCTACCGGATCACTTTTAATCATAAATGAAGATAGCATTAAGGCGTTCGATTCAATGGAATTCAATAAAAATAAATGGCAGCAGCTTTATTTTGATATTGAAAAATCAACAATTCAATCGCGCCGGTTTGGACAATCGATTGTAGATATACACGAACAATCCTCCTTATTCTTAAAGAAAAATATTATTCCAATTCAAGTTCTATCGAAAGAAATCAACTATATTAATAAAGATTCCTTAACAAAACTTAACCATGAAAAAATCGATTCCCGGCACATTAAGTCGCAGCATATTTTTGCTGCTTCAGCATTTCAGGAATACAGTCTTAATGGTCGTATGCAAGAATTTATACTCCCGGGAAGTTTAATTTTCTCCGAGGAATTTTCAGGCAAAAAGCTTTTCATCGATTTCGATGATGGCAAAGGTTTCAGGAAATTTTCACCAAATGTCCCGATATTGGTTACTTATACATCCATAGGAACAAAACATTGCAGGCTTAAAATGATTTTGACGAATAAAATTATTGAGACGAAATTCATGTTCAATGTACAAAAACTGGTTACACCAAACCCTACAGCAACATGGCAAATCATGGCCGATTCGACTTATTTAAACAGTGCATCAGGTGGCGAAATTTATGTTTATCATGGAGCAGGACATACAAGCCTTTACGATCCTGTAATAATAATTGAAGGATTCGATATTTATGATAGCTACAACTGGCCTGAGTTATATGAACTGATGAATCAGCAAAACCTAATTGAAGACTTGATTGCGATGGGTTTCGATGCATTGGTATTAAATTTCGACGATCCGGTTACCTATATTCAGCGAAACGCTTTTTTGGTAATGAAACTGATTCAAATGGTAAACGATTCGGTTAATTTTACGAAACAGCCATTTTTGATTGGACCTAGTATGGGTGGTCTTATATCAAGATATGTACTGAATTATATGGAGCATTCGGGCCTCGATCATAATGTTCGTACATTCCTCAGCTTCGATTCACCCCAACAGGGTGCAAATATTCCACTTGGGTTACAATTCTGGATTCATTTTTTTGTGACAGAATCGGTCGATGCAGCCTTTCTCGACAGCCGTTTGTTATCGCCTGCAGCAAAGCAAATGCTCTCCTATCATTATACACAGAGTAATGCTTTAGTGGGTGCACCTGACCAGTTATTCCCACAACTTATGAATGAATTAATCCTGATGGGCGATTATCCTGGGAATACAAGAAATGTATCAATAATCAACGGAAGTGGCAACGCAGCCAACCAGGGATACAATCCTGCCGATCAGATAGTAGAGTATGAATTCTACAGTTTCTTAGTCGACATAATCGGCAATTGCTGGGCTATCCCAACCATTTCGCAAACAACAATATTTAATGGATTAATCGACCGTCCCTGGCCGTTTACCGACAATCAACAAACTATTAATCTAAATCCGGCATTCCCACTCGATAATTGTCCCGGAGGATATCGTTCTTCAATGCTTGAACTTCAAAACCAGACAGCTCCTTATGGATCAATAGTAGCAGTTCATCACAACCATTGTTTTATTCCAACCATTTCATCACTCGATATCGATACCAATAATTATTTTTACAACGCTCAAAGCGATCCTGCTATTCTTAACCGGACACCATTCGATATGGTATATTTTCCAACTGTCAACGAGGAGCATATTCATATATCTCCTGCAGCTAAAGATTGGATAATTAAAGAGATTATGCACCTGGCTACCGACATCTCAGAATCAACACAGAAAACCCATATTGACATCTTTCCAAATCCCTCAGGGGGACATCTTCAAGTATTCATAAACCAATCCGGCAGGTATAAAGTAGATGTGATCGCAATGGATGGCGTATCATTAGTGTCAAGATATATCGATATCAAAGAAAATAATCGAAACTCAACGCAACTTATTATACGACATTCAGGCTTATATATCATTCATATTGAAGGCAAAAACTTCAGATATTCTCAGCGCCATATTGTCCTTTAATAAAGAAGAATTTTTTTCGGATTTTTTTAAATTTTTCCTTTTGCCAAGAAGAAAGTTTATCTATCTTTGCAACCGCTTATAAAAAGCGAGAGTAGCTCAGTTGGTAGAGCACGACCTTGCCAAGGTCGGGGTCGCGGGTCCGAGTCC
>CAYLZH010000146.1:0-12468 GCA_964388245.1 uncultured Bacteroidales bacterium | reverse complement strand
TGGCAGTCAAGAGGTCATCGGTTCGATTCCGATATGCTCCACAAAGATTATCAAAGAGTTACAGTGCTTTAAAACTGTAACTCTTTTTATTTGCATGCTATTTGAAAGTGTTTTCCTTCTTTATCTAGCTGTATTTGATCTATTTTTTCGAAAAAACTCTACCAAATAAGGAACTATCTAATTTGACGGGCGTTCCTTCCTGGTGAGAATGAAGTTCCTTGTTAAGCCTAACGATCATTAATTCCAAGATGACCGCTAATTTATGGTCCAAAACTTCATCTGGATTATGAAAATTATTCCATGCGAGATTCTTTAGAATAAATGAATAATCAAAACACAAATAAAATATTACAGGTTACACCCTGGTCCTTGATATTATAACAATTGTTGCCGCCTCTATCGATCTCTTATCATATTCGTGTACACATAATAAAATATTCATGCATATGTAACCAATATGAAAAAGATCCTACTTTTTTCTTTACCACTTTGCTGTTTGGATATACATGGGCCTTTGAATTAAATTTGATATAACACTGATTCTGAAACAAAAAACAGACATATTAGTCTCAGCTTTTTAATGTACCCAGAAGCGGGGAAATATCGAACTTTTTCCAAGATATTAAGATGATTTTGACTACAAACAATTACATGACTACATTCATTTGATCTGGATTGAATCCAGATTACAGCAATTCATTTTTTGTCGCGGAATGTGTCACACAAGGACTTTTTCCGCGAAATTAAATTAATTCGCGGAAAGTGTGTATGTTTGCAAGGATTCAGCGTATTAAAACAGAACGCAAAGATGAACGTAATCGGAAGACATGCAGAAGTAAAAGTTATGAGATCGTATATCAACGACGACAAGGCTCATTTAATTGCAATTGTTGGGAGGAGACGTGTTGGAAAAACTTTTTTGGTACGAGAAGTATATAAACAAAACAAAGTGTTTGAAATGACTGGTTTGAAGGATGCAGGCCTAAAACTACAGCTTAACAATTTTGCTATGCAAATGGATATTTATCTGCCAACAAGTCAAGGGCACAATACTTTCAGTAATTGGTTGATGGCTTTCAATGCTTTAACAAAGGCTCTTATGAATTATGAGGGAGGCATTAAACCTGTCGTTTTTTTCGACGAGCTACCTTGGATAGCAGGGAAACGATCCGGATTTACAGAAGCTCTTGGCCACTGGTGGAACAACTGGGCTTCGCAGCAAAACATTATTGTTGTACTTTGTGGTTCTGCTGCTTCATGGATGATTAAAAATGTGGTAAACGCAAAAGGCGGGCTTCACAACCGGATCACAAAACTGTTCACATTATTGCCATTTACACTCAAAGAGACCAAGGAGTTCCTTTCGTCAAGAGGAATTAATATAAGCCATTATCAAATTATTCAACTTTACATGGCATTGGGCGGTATTCCTTTTTATTTAGAACAAATAACAAAAGGGAAAAGTGCTGCACAAATCATACAGGAAATCTGTTTTTCGAAAGATGGGATATTACGAAACGAGTTCGAAAACCTATATCCTGCATTATTTGATAATTCGGGTAAGCACATTAAAATAATCGAAGCCTTAGCCAGCAAAAGAGATGGGTTGGAGAGACAGCAAATACTTCAATTATCGGGCATGACTGATGGCGGCTGGTTTTCCAATATCTTGAAAGAATTAGAAGTTTCGGGGTTTATTTCCTCTAGCGCACCTATTGGAAAGAAAAAAAAAGATACATTGTACCGACTAACAGATGAATATTCGTATTTCTACATTTCATTCATCAAAAGCACTCGAAAAGACCATAATCTCAATTGGATGGATATAAGTGCCGGACAAGAATACAAAATCTGGTGTGGGTACGCATTTGAAAATCTATGCCTAAAACATGTTGACCGAATCAAATATGCGCTTGGTATTTCAGGTGTTCGATCAAACATAAACAGCTTCATGCATCGGAAAAATGAGATTTTTGAAAAGGGATTTCAAATAGACATGTTGATCGATCGAAGGGATGACATAATTAACCTGTGTGAGATGAAATTCTATTCCGGTGAATTTGCAATAAGCAATGAATACGCAAAAACGTTAAGAACTAAAAAAGAAGGTTTTAAAACCGTTACAAAAACAAAGAAAATGATTCACCTAACATTTGTTACAACCTATGGAGTCATGGAGAATCAGAATAAAATTGATCTTGTGGATAATGAATTCACCATTGATGTATTTTTCGAATAAGTTCAGATTTTATCTCTAAAAATCATTGAGACGTTTACTTGAACAGGGATCGAACCTTTCTTAGCTTCTTTTAGCCACATCTATTATTATTCTTTGATATTTAAGCTTTTAACTATTCTCGTTTTCAGGGCACACGATCCATGAAAAGGACTCACTTAATCCGATCATAAACCCATAATTTTTTCCAGAAATTTAATCAAATCAGAATAACTATCTTTCCACCAAAAACAATATGAAGATAATATCATTTAATGTAAACGGATTAAGGGCGATTGTTAAAAAGGATTTCTTCAAAGATATGGAATCTATATCTCCCGATATTCTTTGCATTCAGGAAACTAAAGCGCAGGACGATCAGGTATCGGAAACACTTACGCCTGTTAATGGATACCATGTTTACTCTAATTCAGCAGTAAAAAAAGGATATTCAGGAACGGCTGTTTTATCGAAGGAGAAAGCAATATCAGTGTCGACAGAAATTGGTATTGATGAACACGACAATGAAGGCAGGGTGCTGAGCCTGGAATATGAATCGTTTGTCCTGGTAAATGTTTATGTGCCAAATTCAGGAAATGAGCTGAAACGTCTAAAATACCGCCAAACCTGGGATATCGACTTTTATAATTATCTCAAGGGATTGGAACAAAAAAAACCTGTAGTAGTTTGCGGGGATTTTAATGTTGCACATAAAGCTATCGACCTGGCACGACCAAAACCAAACTACAATAAATCTGCAGGTTATATGCAGGAAGAAATCGATGGCATGGATCGTTATGTGAATGGCGGATTCGTTGATTCGTTTCGCCATTTTTACCCTGATGATCAGCATAAATATTCGTGGTGGAGTTACCGTGCCGGAGCCCGTGCTAAAAATGTAGGCTGGAGAATCGATTACATTTTAGTTAGCGGGTCATTTATTTCGTCGGTTCGGAATGCTTCAATATTGTCTGAAGTTTTAGGATCAGACCACTGCCCGATTAGTATTGAACTGAAAATAAATTAATTCGTAAAAGGCGAAATTTGCCAGATATACAAACCTAAATTTATTCTGAACCTGAATCAAAAATAGTAAAGCTGATAGGGTTAATCCCTTACAATTGATACATTCAGTTTAATATCTTCGCGCAGATGCCTTTTAACAGCACACAAGCTTGCAGCCTGAATTACAGCATTTTCATACTTTTCAGGAAAATCACCCGGAACATGAATTTTAATATTCACAATGCCAATAACCCTTCGCTTGGGATCGAATTGTTGTTCCTGCGACAGCCTGATATTTTCGGTAGAAATACCACGTTGATCACAAAATCCTTTCACAACGATTCCGGCACAAGTACCGAGCGATGCTAAAAACAAAGTAAAAGGTTCAGGATATAAACCTTCGCCTCCACTGCGTGCCTGTTGATCGGTTTTAATTGTAAATCCGTTTATGTCGGCAAAAACCTGCTTTTTCCCTTTGAAATAGATATCCATATAATTTTTGTTTTCAAGTTGTCAAAAATACTATTTAATGGAATTCTTTTTTCAGTATTTCCCGAACGTTTTGAAAACAGTCTATTCTCCAAATTTTATTAGCTTTGAAATGAATTTGAACATTGATCATGAAATACCGGCTAAACCTGAAATCGCGCATGTTACTGCTGTTGCTTACAACATCATTGATCATTTTTTCGGTTGGCATAGGATATATCAGTTATCGGTTTAAGAACAAGGCAATGGCCGATGCTAAAGAAATTGCACTTACTTCGGCACGTTCTTATGCAAGTCTGGTAAAATCAGAAATTGACAAGGAATTTGGTGTTTCGCGAAGCATGGCCTCGGCATTAGAAATTATTGAGGATGGTGATCCGGACCAAAGGGAATTCCTTCAGTTTGAAATTCTAAAAAAAGCATTGATTAATAATCCATCGTATATTGCATCATTCCTTCAGTGGGATTTGAGCGATTGTGACTCAACATATAAAAAACCACATGGCAGGCGAAGGTACCTTTGTTACAGAAAGTATCCGCAACCTGAAATTACCGGTTTTATTAAAAATGAAGATTACGGAGCTATCGATACTATGAAAGGAATAATTGAAACGGAAAGTTATGATTATAACAATCCGTTTTATATTACAAAGCGTAATCATTGCGAATACATCATCGATCCATATTTTTATTCCTATCAGAATGTAAAAGAGATGCCATCGGAAACACCAACCCGTAAGGATGCAATTTTGGAGACAACCATTATTGTTCCGCTTATTAAGAACAATAAATTCAGGGCCCTGACAGGTGTCGATATCCCACTAAACCATTTCCGGGAAATGATCAAACAAATCAAGCCATTTAAAAAGAGCCAGGCATTTATTATTTCCAACAATGGAGAGGTAGTTGCGCACCATAATATTTTTATGCTCGCCAGGCCTTTTACCGACTATATTCCTGAACCAGATTTCGATATTTATGACCGGATTAAAAATGGCAGGGAATTTTCATTTACAATCAATGATCCTTTGAAAGGGGAAATACTTTATATGTTTAGCCCGGTAGAAATTGCCCGGACCTCTATGCCCTGGGCTGTGGCTATAAGTGTACCGGTTAAAGTAATTCTTGCCGATGCACAACGGCATTTTTATACTTCAATATTGGTGGGTTTGTTAGGCTTAATTATTATGACCATCCTGATTTATCGTATAGCAAAAAGCATAACTATGCCTATCGAAAACACTACAAAAATGCTTACAAGTTTGTCTCTTGGAAAGATCGATCGATCGGCAAAAATCGATGTGCATACAGGCGATGAACTTCAGGCAATGGCAACCTCTGCCAATATTTTGTTAGAAGGACTGGACCAAACATCCACATTTGCACGCAATATTGGCGAAGGCCATCTCGACACGAAATACAAACTATTAAGTGAAGATGATAGCCTGGGCCATGCCTTAATCGAAATGCGGGATAAGTTAAAGAAATCGAACGAAGAGATCCGGGCTAAAAATCGTGAACTGGAAAAACTTTCGATGGTTGTTCAGAAAACCGACAATGCCGTTATGATTACGGATGAATGGGGCAACATCGAATGGGTGAACAATGCTTTTGCAAAGATGTATGGCTATACCATCGAAGATCTTAAAGATAAACTTAGCATTAACATAATTCAACTAAGCACCCATCCTAAAATAGAGAAAATAATCCATAATTGCATCAATGATCATAACACTATATTTTACGATTCGATGATCAGGTCGAAGGAAGGCCAAGAAATATATGCCCAGACAACAGTAACCCCGGTTCTCGATGAAACAGGAAAAGTGAGCAAGCTTCTCGCCATCGATTCTAATATTACTGATATAAAAAATGCTCAGCAGGAGATTAAAAAACAAAGGGACAAGCTTGAGGTTTTAAATGCTGAAAAAGATCGTTTTTTTGCCATTATCGCCCATGACCTTAAGAATCCGTTTACATCTTTGCTATCGTTATCGCAATCACTGTCAGAAAATTTTCAGGACTTTGAGCCGGATGAACTGGATGAATTCCTGAAGCGGGTAAACCGGTCGGCCTGGCAAATATTTAACCTTCTCGAAAATCTTTTAACATGGGCACGATCGCAAACCGGCAAATTAGATTTCGTCCCTCAAAAGGTTAATGTTGCTGAATCCCTTAATACCACATACAATCTGTTACGTACAAATGCAGAAAAGAAAAACATCGATTTTGAAATAAATTGTTCGCCCGGTTTGCATATGTATGTCGATAACAATATGATAATGACAGTGCTTCGAAATCTTACTCACAACGCAATAAAATTCACACATCAGGGAGGCATGGTAAGGCTTATGGCCGAAAATTCCCAAAATGGCTATATTCAGGTTACAATCGAAGATAATGGCATTGGTCTTAGCAAGGAAGATCAGAAAAAGCTATTCCGGATCGATGTTAAAACCAAATCGATAGGTTCTTCGAAAGAAAAAGGAACGGGACTGGGGCTTATTCTTTGTAAAGAATTTATCCAAAAAAATGGCGGCAAAATTCACCTCGAAAGCGCGGAAGGTAAAGGAAGCAAGTTTGTTTTTGTAGTTCCAGCAAAGTAATAGTTGATTTGAATATTAATTTCAAAACCCTCAAACAGGAATTTCATATAAAAATTCACAATCAGCAATTGTTGATGAAAAAGAATACGTTGAACTTCTAAACAATACAAATAAACAGCCGTATTGTTGGAGCTGATAAGCTTATTCGACTACCCTTTTTCTCTTCTTATTCTTCTGATTTAGTTGTTGTTCAAGCACTCTAAGCTTTTGCTTAACCGCATCGTCCTCCTTGTTCAGTGAATTTCCAAGTGGATGAATAAGTTGATCTTTAAACTGTGCAGAGTCGAGTACAGACATACGATAATTTGTAATTTTATCAGAAGAAATTGATTGAATATTATTGTTTATCAGCATCAGGTATTCAGCATCTCTTCTACCCTGATCGGTGATTAAGGATTTTACTTTTCCATCTTCCAGAATCACGTACAAAACATAGTATTCCCTGTTGTACCAGGTGTCTCCATCGGTTTGCGAGCGTTCTTCACCATAAATTACGGCATCTTTCTTTAGTGCATCCTGTGGGACTTCCATTTTCCGTGATTTTGTCCGGTAATAATATTTCAGGACAGATGTTCCATCGTCTTGTATATTATAAATATCGAACGGAATTACACCTAACGTTGTATTTAACTCATTTATATCCATCCCGGGTTCGACACTAATAATTTTTTCGACATTAGTAAATTGTGGTGCAATCCAATGACTCGGAGTTAAGCACGAAGCAAATAATCCAATCATAGAAAAGGCGATAATTTTTGTAGTAATTTTCATCGTTTTGCAATTTTTTTGACAATCAGTTAGTAAATATTTTTAATCGGTTATCTTTACCAATGGCTATTATTTTCAAGTGTTTAATAAAGAATGCAGGCATCGAATGCTTCATATACGATACTTTTTTATTGTAGTCAAATGTAACAGTTTTAACATTGAGTTCAAAATAATTCCACAGAAATTATAACCAATTTTTTAATTAACAGAATAACATGTTTTAATAATTTCATTTTTCCTGATACATTTGTAAAAACACAATCGATATGAAAAAATTAGTTGTACTAACCGGGGCAGGAATTAGCGCAGAAAGTGGCATTAAAACTTTTCGTGAAATGGGTGGATTATGGGAAGAATATGATGTAACCGAGGTTGCCAGCCCCGAAGGATGGAATAACAATCCTGAACTGGTTAACGAATTTTACAATCAGCGGCGAAAAAAATTGTACGAATCTGAACCAAATGAAGGCCATAAGGGACTTGTAGGATTAGAAGAGTATTTCGATGTGCAGATTATTACCCAAAATGTTGATGATTTGCACGAAAGAGCAGGAAGTTCTAAAATATTACACTTGCATGGCGAATTGAAAAAAGTACGGAGTACAGGCGATCCTTCATTAATTTATGAACTCGATGATTGGGAATTGAAATTAGGCGATAATTGTGAGAAAGGTTTTCAGTTGCGACCACATATTGTATGGTTTGGCGAGCCTGTCCCGGCCATTGCAACTGCTGCAGAACTTTGTAAAACGGCTGATATCTGTGCAGTTATCGGCACCTCATTAAATGTGTATCCGGCTGCCGGACTCCTGATCTATCTTCCTTCGCATGCCGGCATTTATGTCATTGATCCAAATGAAACCATGATACACCCTGGGTTTAAGGTATCCCTTATAAAAGAGCGGGCCAGTACTGGAGTTCCAAAATTAAAGAGATTGTTAATTAAACAGTACTTATAAAAAAAGGGAGTGTGCAACTCCCTTTTCTGTTAAATTTTAAATATCTTTTTTTGCTTTTACTGATTAAGAAAGCGGAATTTGTAATGATCCAAACTATCGGTTGATAATTAGCCTGTTGGTTTGAATAACCTCATTGTTAACGGTAACAGAATAAAAGTAAATGCCAGATTCAAGTTCGTCAACCGGAATAGTTAATTTGGCCTGGAGGTCAACAAGTTCAACAGATTTAACTTTTTTTCCTAACATATTATAAATCGAAAACCGGCTATTATTTATACTCGAAATCTGATAATCGAAATTAATAAATTCAGATGTTGGATTAGGATAAAGTTCCAGTTTTGTACTGTTAGCTTCGTTAACACCGCTTGTAACAATATAATTAACAGTTACTGAAATCGAATCATCAGGAAAGTTTACTACATCTTCGTTATAAAATGTATACATAATTGTTGAACTTCCTGCATGCCCATTAGGCCGGTAATGGCAACTTGCAGTATCGGTTTGAAGTACACCGGCAAACACAATAAATGGAGAGGATGCCATAATACTATTGGGGTAACAGGATATTCCAACACAAATAAAATTCTCTGTATTCTCTACGAGAGATATGATACTTTTCTTAAAGATTACATCTATGTTGTTTCCACTATTGTTCCTTACTCTCATTTCCTCAACCAGTTCCTGGTCATCAACACTTCCGGTAATATCAATTGTTAAATTCGAAATATCATTTCCTGAAACGTCTTCAATAGTAAGGTTTTGGGCAGTAGCAATTATGCTCAGGGATAATAATAACATAAATGCGGGTAATAATTTTTTCATGTCCTTCGATTTTTAATATTCATTTTTACTTTGTCTGTCTTCTAAATATCGGGCAATCTGACTGTTATTGCAACCAAACCTGCAAAAATAATCGATTATCTATTAAAGTGAAAGAATAAAATTCTAATTATTTCCTTTAACATTCTTTTAACATTAGAGGGGATAAATAAAAAATCATCTGTAATGAATAATGTTTTTATCTTTGGCCAAAATTTAAGTTTTTAATCTAAAGCATATTATTATGAAGAAAATTTACCTATTGATCATGGTTTGTGCAATTAGCTTTGCAGCCCTAAATGCTCAAACTGTAATTTTATCAGAAAATTTTGAAGCGGGAACAACACTTCCAACAGGTTGGACCCAAACCACACTTGCAACTGATGGTGGTTGGTTAATTGGTACTGGTACCAGCTTAAGCAGTACTTATTTTACAATTCCTGATCACACTCAATTTATTGCTACTAACGATGATGGTTGTAACTGTGACAAGAGTGATGACTTTTTAATGACCCCAACATTAGACTTAAGTACATATACTTCAGTATTTCTGAAGTTTGATGCTTTCTTCTATTCAGCTACATACAGTGGTGACACAGAAATTGCTACCATCCGCTACTCTACCGATGATGGTGTAACCTGGACAGATATTACTACACTGCAAGGTACAGCCTGGGGTACTTTAGCACTTGATGTTTCGGCTGCTGCCGGTAGTTCAACTGCAAAAATCGGATTCCACTATAACGACGGTAGTGGCTGGTTGTATGGCTGGGCTCTTGACAATATAGAAATTTACGAACCATTGTCTTTTGATGCTGCCAATATGGATCTTGATATGCAATCTTATATCGCTGTTGGTTCAGCCGATATTCAGGGAACATTTGCTAATATGGGTGCAACAACAATTACCAGCATCGATGTAAATTACAGTATCGACGGAGGTACTCCGGTTACATATACCATGACCGGTTTAACAGTTGATCCACTTACTATGGGTTCATATATGCATAATACACCTGCTAACTTTGCAACTGCAGGACAGTATGTTGTTGTAGCCTGGTTATCAAATCCAAATGGCAGTGCCGACCTTAATACATCAAACGACTCTATTACTTTCACAGTAACTGTATTAGACCAGGTCTCTCAAAGGATGGTGTTGGTTGAGCATCACACACAGGCATCATGTGGACCATGTGCATCTCAAAATCCAACATTGGATGCTTTGATTAACGAAGCTCAAAATCTTGGTAAAGTTGCTCATATCGGATATCATACTTCATGGCCTGGAACCGACCCAATGTACGATTTCAATGTAGCCAACAACGAAGGTGATGCACGCGTAGCTTATTATGGTGTAAGTGGTGTACCTAATTGTGTTATTGCAGGTAATCAGGCCGATGGTCTTCCTGGTGTTGTTACACAAGAAGCAATTGATGGTGAGTATGCAAGAGCAGGTCTCTTTAATGTTTCCGGTGATGCTTCGTTGGTTAACACTACTTTAACTATAAACCTTGCAGTTGAAGCATTAACTAATTTCCCTGATGGTACACTTAAAGCTCATGTAGTATTGTGCGAGGAAGTTACCTACACCGCAGCACCTGGCTCAAATGGCGAAACATACTTCCCCGACGTAATGAGAAGAATGTTCCCAACTCCGGATGGTACCGATATTGGAAACCCAATTTCAGGGGGTATTTCAAATCTAAATTTCACATATGAAGTTCAGGTTCCTGTTGATATGGAAAATGCACATTTAGTTGTTTTCGTTCAGAATGATGCTGATATGGAAGTTTATATGGCAACAACTGTGGAAATTAGCACAATTGGTATTGAAGAAAATTCAGCTGCTGATTTCGCAATTTATCCAAATCCAACAACAGGTGTTTTCAATATTACAAATATTGCTAATTCTGAAATTACAGTATATAATGTACTTGGTGAAGTTGTTGAATCAGTTCATACTACTGATTTTGCTACAACTATCGATTTATCAGGACAAGCTGATGGTACTTATATGATCCAGATAAGGAACAACGATCAGATTTTCACAAAAAAGGTTTTATTGTCAAGATAATAAAGAAACCATTCTAATAAAAAACAGCAATCCAATGGATTGCTGTTTTTTTATATCTAACATTGTCATAATAAAATGATAATACTATTTGAAAAGTTTGTGAAAATGGTTTCTGGTCGTATTTTTGCATCCAGGCTAAAAAATTTCTAAAACATATCAAGACATGAAGAAAATATTAATGATTTCCATCCTGGTTTTTAGTTTGAGCGCTTTGTGGTCACAAATACCAAATGTTCAGATTAAAGACATAAGCGGCAAAAATTTTTCAACCGAAACAATCGCAAACGATGGTAAACCTATAATAATCTCCTTTTGGGCAACCTGGTGCAAACCTTGTGTGAAAGAGCTTTCGGCTATTTCTGAAGTATACGAAGACTGGCAGGAAGAAACCGGCGTAAAATTAATCGCTGTATCAATTGATAATACCCGAAGCATGAGCAGGGTAGCACCGTTTGTCAATGGAAAAGCATGGGAATACGAAGTATTGCTCGACCCAAACAGCGAATTTAAAAGAGCAATGAACGTTGTAAATGTGCCCCATACATTCTTAATCGATGGTAAAGGCAACATTGTCGACCAGCACACATCTTATGCCGATGGCGACGAAGAAGAACTCTTTGAGAAAGTTAAGAAAGTGGCAAAAGGAGAAAAATTGCACTAATCCTAACTAAATTCTATTATACTTGTCACTTAATTGAGTTATTATAACATATCTGACATGAAAAAACATTTTCTGATTACTCTTCTATTCTTTCAAGCACTTTTTGTTTTTGCACAAAATTCCGACAAAGGCCAGATACACGGTAGTTTGCAATTTGATGCACAAACCTATCAGGAAGATTCTACCATAGGCGCTTATGAAATAGATGAAAAGATGGCTGCAAATATATATGCCAATTTTATCTACACAAAAGGTAATTTTTCAGCAGGTACCCGATTCGAAGGATATATGCCAACACTCGAAGGTTTTGAACCAAGAAACGAAGGACTGGGATTCCCTTATGCATGGGCAAAATACAATATTGACAAACTTGAGGTTACAGTGGGTAGCTTCTACGATCAATTTGGAAGCGGCTTAATCTTCAGAACCTATGAGGAAAAAAACCTTGGTTATGACAATGCAATGTCGGGTTTACATTTAAAGTATCAGATAGGAAACGGAATTACTTTAAAAGGAATATACGGACATCAAAGGGAAAAACAGATAGTTATAAACAAACAGGCAGTTCTGCAAACGGGCAGGGGTATTGTGCGAGGATTAGATGCCGAATTTTACCTGAACGAACTTATTCCCGGCATGGCCGAAAGTCAAACACAGATTTCGTTTGGGGCCAGCTTTATAAGCAGGTATGAAGAGGATGACAACAGCAAATATAAGTTACCATTGAATGTAGGTGCTGGTGCTGCGCGGTTCAATCTATACCGTGGTGGTTTTAACGTAAGCGGAGAATATGCTTATAAAACAATAGATCCATCGGCATCGGGCCGTGATAACAGCAGTGGGAATGTTGTCCACGAATACAGCTATAAAAA
>CAYLZH010000145.1:10911-12554 GCA_964388245.1 uncultured Bacteroidales bacterium | reverse complement strand
ATTTTTTATTGGATCAGTTTATTAACAGCTTGGCTGGTGTTATATAGTGGATCAACTGTGGTTGGTCAGACAGATGTAAAAAAACAAGCTATCGATCATTTTAATCAAAGCAATTATGCCGGTGCTGTAAATCTGTTGAAAGCCCTACATCAAAAATTTCCCAAAGATCCTGAAATCTGTTTTTACTACGGCGCAAGCCTGATTGAGCTTCAAACCGCTTATGATAAAGCCATTAATATCCTTTCCGGTGCATTAATTTCAACTGAGTGGAAAGCTGCGAATTACTACATGGGAAAAGCACTGCATTTACAGTATCAATTCGAAGATGCGAAAACATATTATCAGCAGTTTTCAAAATCGGCAGATAAAAGAATGGAGAAAGCATATAACATACATGCTTCAATACAAATGTGCGACAATGCTCTGGCTATAATTTCTAAACCAACTAAGTTTGATGCATATAACATTGAACAGGTGAATCTTACTTCCTTGATACAGTTACTCGAAGATTATGACCAGACATCATGGCAGGCAATTATTCCTGAATTGCAAAGCAAGGCCGACCTGAAAAATCCATTCAAATATGTAAAGATACAATCATGGTTAAATGAAGAAGTTTACTTTTCAAGCCTTTTGAAAAAGGGAAAAATGAATAACGAGCTGGTTTACAATTATATGAGTGATAAAGGAAAATGGAATCAGACAAAACTTTTATCCGAATCATTATCATCTGCTTATGATGAAATTAACCCTGTAATTTCGCCTAATGGAAAGGAAATCTTTTTTTGCTCAAACGGAATTGGATCGATGGGAGGCTACGATGTTTTTAAAACAACTTTCGATAGCGAAAACCAGGACTGGACAAAACCAGTAAACCTGGGATTCCCTATTAATACACCCTACGATGATTTTCTATTTATCCCTGATTTTAAAAACAATACTGCCATTATTTCTTCTAACCGTGAATGCCATAGCGATAGTTGCTTAGTCTTTGAAATCGACTTATCTAATTCCGGAAAAATAAGCACGGTTGAAAATCTGGTTACCTTTTCATTATTTCTTAGCGATCAGGATGAAACGGAAATTAGTGGTGAAGTTAAATCATTCCGGTTTCCTTTACCGGTACCGGATGTAAGATTATCATATCAGCTTTTTAAAAAAGAAGCACATACTGATTTTAAGCTTTTAGAAGACTATCTTCAATTCGTTGAAAAGGAGTATGAGTTTTGCAATAATATTGGCGATTATAAACAGAAAACTTCATTAAAAAAGAAAAAAGAAGCCAGAAAGTTAAAAGTATCGCTTGATCATTTATCGGATCAGAATGCCAGATCCGAGGTTGAGCTTAATTATAAGAAGTTACTTGAGGCATCAGAAAACTTAAATAGTGAAGCAGAGTTTACCTATGATTATTTGAAAATTCTTCAGAACCGGAAAAATAAACTAAAGGAGTTTTATGCTCAATCAAAGGACTTTACTGAGTCGTTGAACGAAAACAGCGATTTGTTTGAGCCATATTCAAATCTCCAATCGCAGAGAAAAGAATACAACAGGCATTCCGGAGTTTTTATTCCAATCGAAGCCGAGATCGCACTTAAGAAAGAAGAATTAAGTAATATAAGTAATGAATGGCAGTTGGATTT
>CAYLZH010000145.1:10623-10901 GCA_964388245.1 uncultured Bacteroidales bacterium | reverse complement strand
ATTTTTCTGAGATTGTTAAGGTTAAAAAATCTATCAAAAACACCGAACAAGCGTTAGCAAGCCTGCAACGTGAAATGGCAGAACAAACAGGCAGTGATCTCGATCGATTAATTCAGGAAAGTAATGCTAAAAAAAAGGGGCTCAATCAGGAGAAAATAAAACTTCAGTTTGCCGAAGCCAACCTTCAGAATATTGAAAATGAAAAAAAATCCATTGAAGATTTTATTGAAAACCTGAGTGTTCTAAACAGTGAACTTCTGTCCTTCAGAGATAGCAGT
>CAYLZH010000145.1:0-10613 GCA_964388245.1 uncultured Bacteroidales bacterium | reverse complement strand
AGCGTACCATAATACAAGTCAGCCTGTTTTTCCTGAACATGAGGTTGTTACGAAGGATCAAACCATTGGTTTAGGCAAAAGCTACACAAAACCGGTTTATGATTTATCAGGAATCTCCGAATCAATTATTTTATCCAATTTAGAATTTACCAAAAAGGAACAAAAAGCTATCGACAAAGGAAACTATTTTGAAAAGAAGGCAGCAAAACTTGAAAAAAGCATTGAAAAGCTTACATCTGAATACAAAGATTTTGAGGATCTTGTACAAGGAGTGAAGAGTAAAAAGCGGAAAAAAATCAGAAAAAAACAGAAGAAATTAGACAGGAGAATATCTGGTGAGCGTATTGATCTTTATTCAGCAAAAATAAATTCCTATAGGTTGAAATATCCTGTATTATCTGATAAGCTGGAATCTTTTAAATCTACATCACCATTGAATCTCAATCTGGCCGAGGAGAAAGAATCCGTATCCGCAAAACAGTGGAGCAGTGGAATGAAACATTGGGAAAGTATCGAAAAGAATAAATCGAAACAGGTCAAGCGATATCAGGAATCCCATTTATTGATTGATTCATCGTATACAAACCTCCTTTATTGTTTTGCTTTTTATCTTAATGTTGTTCCCAAGCCGGCTTATATTGAAGTTAAAAATGAAATCCCGGTCGATTCTGTTAAATCAATTGCTGAACCACCGGTTGTTGAGGTGGATACAGTTGAGGAAATAAAAGAAGACAAGCTCCTTGAATTCTTGTACTCTGTGCAGGTTGGAGCCTATAGATCAGATAGAATTCCAGGCAGGTTACAAAATATTGATAACATTTTTACAACACTTGCACCAAATGGATTGTATCGTTTTTCAGCAGGAAAGTTTGCGACCATTAAACAGGCTGATGCCCATAAGAATAAGATCAGGTCGGCCGGAATTACCGATGCTTTTGTTGTTGCTTATCTAAATGGTGAAAGGATAAGTATTACACAGGCAAAGAAAATAGAAACAACCGGAACTTATTTACTGACAGAGGATAAAAAGGAGATAACTATCAAGAATATTCCGGCAAAAAGTTCAACCTTTTTCACCGTCCAGCTTGGAGTATTTCGGGGAAAGCCTGATTTGACAAAGATTCCAAAGGATGAACCTGTCTTTTCTTCAAAATTAAACACCGGTCTTACAAAATATACATACGGAAATTTCAATAATCATTCTGAAGCAATAAAAACCCAGAATATTATCCGTGAATCCGGAATTTCCGATGCCTATGTGGTGAAGGTTCAAGGAGGTGAAATAGCAACTGTCGGGCAACAAAAACAACCGGATATTCCTGTTGTTCAAAATAAAAATTATTCAATAGAAAACATTCAAAAATTCAATGGATTGTTTTATTCGGTACAGATAGGTGTTTTTAAGCAAGCTCAGAATCCAGACAGATTTATGGGTATTGATCCAATATATTTCATCACAGAATCAGGATTTTATAAATATTTTACAGGGATTTGTTCGAATATAAATGAGACGGTTTTAATCAAAAACAAAGTTCGTAATTTCGGAATTTCTGATGCTTTTGTGGTGGCTTTTTATCAGGGAAATAAAATCGAACTGAGTAGTGCCAGGAGAATTATGGCGGAAGGAGATGCGCAGATTGAACAATCTCAAAAAGTAATTATTTCCAGGAAAACTACACCAAAACCGAATCAATCTGAAGCAAATCCCAAATATGAAACATCGAAAAAGCGGGGAGAGTTATTTTTTACTATTCAGTTAGGCATATTTGGCTCGAAGCTGGAAAACCTGTCCGGCGTTCGTATAGAACCGCTATATCAGTTTCAGACATCGGATAACAGATACAAATTGACTTGTGGTAAATACAACAGTTACGAAACAGCGCAGGAAGACAGGAATAAAGTAGTAATCACCGGCTACAGTGATGCCTATATAATCGCATTCTTCAACGGGAAAAGTGTATTAATTCGTGAAGCTCAGCGACTTTTAGAGAACCGCGAAAATATTATCTTTGCAAAAGAAGAAAGGGTAAGGATCAGGTCGGAAATAGATCCTTCCACAATAAGTTCTGAAGATATTGAATACAGGGTACAGATAGCCTCGTTTCGCGAACCTGCCCACGTAAATGTTGTGGCATCGTATATCGAAATTGCCGGAAGCTATGGACTAAGTGATTTTCTTGATGAAAACGGAATGACCGTTTATACTGTTGGGAAATTCAAAACATACAGTGAAGCATTAAAGGCGCGTAAGTACCTGATTAATAACAATGCCCCCGGAGCTTTTATAGTTGCGTTTCGTGGATATAAACAGATACCGGTAAATGAAGCTATCAGGATTACAGAAAAAGACTAAATCCGATTAGAATATCAGAAGATTTAAGTTATTTTGAACCCTGAAACAGTAAAACAGATTAGATGTTAGATGAAAATATCAAATCATACTAAAGAGAAGACTTCTGATAAAAATGCTGCAGAGTTGGAAGATATCCGGAATAACTTCCTGATTCTGCATAATGATGAAGTAAATTCCTTCGATTTCGTTATAGAGTCCCTGATTGAAGTATGCGGGCATAATGAGGTCCAGGCCGAACAATGTACTTTTGTGGCTCATTTTAAGGGCAAATGCGAAGTTAAAAGAGGATCGTTCGATCTGCTTAAACCACTGAAAGATAGGCTCATTTCACGAGGACTTGAGGCTACAATAGATAATTAATGTTAATAATGATTTTCAGGAATAAAATCTGCAAAATAAAATTCACATGACAGTACTTGCCATAATACTTTTGGTTGTTTTCGGCTTTTTGCTGATAATGCTGGAGTTTTTCGTAGTCCCCGGAATAACTATTGCCGGGATAGGAGGCATCCTTCTAATGGCAGGAGGAGTATATCTTGCCTATGATACCTTTGGCACACCAATCGGGCATTATTATCTTGGTGCCGTAATATTGATTTCGATAATCCTTCTGTCGTTTGCTTTTAGATCCGATACATGGAAAAGGATGATGCTGAAAAGTGAAATAAAGGGCAAAGCAAATACCCATGAGGACGAGGCTTTTAAAGTTGGAGATACCGGAATTGCCATCAGTCGTCTGGCTCCAATGGGAATGGTTGAAGTTAATAATCTTACAATCGAAGGACAGTCGAACGGGCCTTTCATCGATCAGGGTACCGAAATTGAAGTTATAAAAGTTTTAAAAAATAAATTAATTGTTAAACCTAAATTCGATTAACATGCTTACAGGAATAACTTTATACATAGTGGTTATTGTTATTGTAATAGTAGCACTATGGATATTATTTTACTTTATCCCAATAGGCCTATGGTTTCAGGCATTACTTTCAGGGGTTCGTGTACCACTCGTACAATTAATATTTATGCGATGGCGTAAGGTTCCGCCTTCGGTAATTGTTAATGCAATGATTGAAGGAAAAAAGGCAGGTATTGATTTGCTTCATAATGATTTGGAAGCCCATTATCTTGCAGGTGGACGTGTAGAACAGGTCGTACATGCACTGGTTTCAGCAGAAAAAGCAAATCTCGAACTGGATTTCCGTATGGCCACAGCCATCGACCTTGCCGGTCGTGATGTATTCGAAGCAGTACAAATGTCGGTGAATCCGAAGGTTATTAATACGCCTCCCGTTACTGCAGTAGCCAAAGATGGAATTCAGTTAATTGCCAAGGCAAGGGTTACCGTACGGGCAAATATCAAGCAATTGGTAGGTGGTGCTGGTGAAGAAACTGTATTGGCAAGGGTTGGTGAAGGAATCGTATCTTCGATTGGATCGGCAACTTCGCACAAGGCTGTATTGGAAAACCCCGATTCCATTTCAAAATTAGTACTCGAAAAAGGTTTGGATGCAGGAACAGCATTCGAAATTCTTTCTATCGATATTGCTGATATGGACATTGGGAAAAACATTGGCGCTGTGTTGCAAATGGACCAGGCAAATGCGGACAAAAATATTGCACAGGCTAAAGCCGAAGAACGTCGTGCAATGGCTGTTGCATTTGAGCAGGAAATGAAAGCCAAAGCACAGGAGGCACGGGCACGCGTTATCGATGCCGAAGCTGAAGTCCCTAAAGCAATGGCCGATGCATTCCGCTCTGGTAATCTGGGTATTATGGATTATTATAAAATGAAGAATATTGAGGCCGATACCGGTATGCGCGATTCAATTGCAAAACCTCTACAAGGCAAACCGGATAAAAAATAAAGATAAAATTATTGATTCGAAGGTGCCTTTCAGGCACCTTCTTTTTTTTGGCTTCTTCAGCATTTTTAGAATTAAAATCATACGATGATCATATATGACAGGCATATACTGACAAATGGCCTAAAGTTGATAATCCATCAGGATAAAAGCACTCCTCTGGCAGCTGTGAATCTGTTGTACGATGTTGGTGCCCGCGATGAGCATCCTGATAAGACAGGTTTTGCTCATTTGTTTGAGCATTTAATGTTTGGCGGTTCCGGGAATATTCCTGTTTACGACCAGCCATTGCAACAAGTAGGAGGGGAGAACAATGCCTTTACCAACAACGATTTAACAAATTATTATATCACTTTGCCTGCTAAAAACCTTGAAACAGCTTTTTGGCTCGAATCAGACAGGATGCTATCGCTGGCATTCTCAAATAAAAGTCTCGAGGTGCAACGAAATGTTGTGATTGAAGAGTTTAAGCAACGCTATCTTAACCAGCCCTATGGCGATGTATGGCTGATATTAAGACCTTTGGTTTACAAAAAGCATCCCTATCAATGGGCTACTATCGGAAAAGAGATATCTCATATTGAAAATGCAACAATGAGTGATGTGAAGAAATTCTTTTTCGAGCATTATGCACCGAATAATTGTATTATTACTGTGGCTGGTAATGTCGATATTGACGATGTTATTCGACTGACAGAAAAATGGTTTTCAGGTATTCCTTTCAGAAATATTGCAAATCGAGACCTTCCTGTTGAGGAAGAGCAAACTACCGATCGATTTTTGGATGTTAATCGAGAAGTACCTGCAGATGCGATCTATAAGGCCTGGCATGTTGGAGGGAGATTATCGCCAGACTATTATGCAACCGATCTGATATCTGATATTCTTGCAAATGGGAAATCGTCGCGGCTTTATTCAAGATTGGTAAAAGGCAGAAAACTGTTCAGCGATATCAATGCCTACATATCAGGCGATAAAGATCCTGGAATGATAATCGCAACCGGAAATCCTTTGCCTGGCGTAAGCCTTGAGCAGGCAGACAGGGCTATCACTGTGGAGGTTCAAAGATTACTATCGGAACAAGTCAGTGAAAATGAACTTCAAAAAGTTAAAAACAAAGTAGAGAGCAGCCTGAAATTTTCCGAAGTTACGATATTAAACAAATCTATGAATCTGTCATATTTCGAATCAATCGGTAGCGCAGGACTGATTAACGAAGAAGCCGGTAAATATGCAGCAGTTTCTACTAATGATATTTACCGTGTAGCAAGTGAGATTTTCAGGCCGGGTAATTGTTCGACCTTGTTTTATAGAAAGGACAACTAACTGATCCTAATACTTGGCAATTTCTTTATCGTACATATCTTTGAGTTTCTCTAAAATTTCGATATTTTGGGTTTTATGGTAGATCCTTACCACTTCAATAATATCAAAATTCCTGTAGAAGAAAGCAAGTGCCGCATCAAAATGCTGTTCATCCCAGTTGTTTCTGACATTTTGTGTAATTTTTTCGAACAACTTCCAGCTCATGGTTTTCGGTATCTCAAAATATCCCATCGCTTCTTCTAATTTGTCGCAATAAATGCCTGGCTTTTTTTCTTCGAGTACAAATGTTTTTTTGATCTTTATAATGCCTTTTGCTTTAAGTTTTTTCTTCTTTCTAAAGCTAATTCCTTCGTTTTGAAAAAATGATTGTAATTGTGTGATTTTCTCGAAACTCTCGAGGCCCTTAATACGGATGCAAGGTAAATTATTATTGTTAACGAAGATTTCGCCGGAGGCTGCATCGAAATCAAATGGGCAATACATTTTAATATTATGTGAAGCCCTGGTAACCTGTTCACGGTTATAATTCTCCGATGTCATTAAAAACAAAAGCCGGGGCACCGATTCAGTCGGTGTATCGTGATGATAACCTGGAAAGGGTACTTCCGATTCAAGTACAAAAGTATTTGGTAAAACCTTTTCCTTGAAACTTCTGAGGTCTTCTTCTTTCATTAAACTTCCGAGTACTTCAAATTTGTGTGTCATAGCCTTATCTTTTAAATTTCTGTTGAAGATTGAAATATAATTAGCGTTATAAAAGTACTATTTATCCATTGATTTCTAAAAAAATATCTGAAATGAAATATAAACTTTTAGAATACTTTGATGTAACAAGTGTATTAGCGATTTTGTTTTAGGTCAATTAGGATTGTCGATGTTTTATATCCCGATTAACCGCAAATTTTTCTTTGTAGCTTTCAGTCTATTCCTTGCAAACACGGGAGCAAATAATTGATATATAGTTTAGTATGTCGAGGTCTTTGTTTGCTTTGCTACAGAATGGAGTCCTTACTTGCTCATATGTATTGGATGGAGCCTGCCCCGCCGAATGCGGTGGAGGATAAATAAACTTTTATAAAAAAGGACTACTTTTACGGCTGATTTCAATTTACTAAATAATACTATCATGAGGAAAATTCTTACATTTATCATCCTGGGAGTGCTGGTTCATAGCTCATTTGCACAAAACGATAAAGCAGTTTTTAAAGAGTATGCCCCGAATTCTTTTATGCAAATGATATTGCAAGACAATAGTGTTGTCGAGGAGGAACAAAAGCCAGAACAGGTTGATAAAAGATTTTTTATGGATCAATCAGGATTGGACCTTCCAAACAAAATCGACTTATATAAAGATAACACAATATGGCATACTCCTACAATTTCGCAAGGAAGGGCAGGAACCTGCTGGTGCTTTTCAACAACTTCATTCTACGAATCAGAAGTAAAACGACAATCAGGTAAAGAGGTGAAAATATCGGAACTATACACGGTATACTGGGAATATGTTGAAAAGGCCCGAAGATTTGTTCTTGAACGTGGTAATTCCAAATTTAGCGAAGGTTCGGAGGCAAATGCAGTGGCTCGTATGTTTAAAATGTATGGTGCTGTCCCTAATTCTGTATATTCAGGACTAATAAATGGTAAGAAATACCACGATCACAGCGATATGGTTGGTGAAATGAGCAAGTATTTAAAATCAGTTAAAGGCCAGAATTTATGGAATGAGAAAATTGTATTGTCAACCATTCGCTCGATTCTTGATCACTATATTGGTAAACCACCTGCTGAATTTAAGGTCGAAGGGGAAAATTATACACCCCATTCGTACTTAAAGGACTATTTAAAAATTGATCCAGATGATTATGTCGAAATATTATCCTATAAACAGGAACCCTACTGGCAGCAGGTTGAGTACACGGTTCCTGATAACTGGTGGCATAGCACTGAGTATTATAATATTCCACTCGATGATTTTAATGCTGTAGTAAAAAAGGCCATTAGAAAAGGTTATGGGATGAGCATTGGAGGTGATGTATCCGAAGCCGGTTTTAGCCGTACAACCAACGTGGCTCTGGTGCCTTCTTTTGATATACCTTCGGAATATATAAACGAAAATGCAAGGCAGTTCCGTTTTTCGAACCGTACTACGACTGACGATCATGGAATGCATCTGGTTGGATTTACTGAGTACAATGGATCAACATGGTATCTTATTAAGGATTCAAGCTCCGGATCACGACAGGGTGACAATTCAAAACCTGAGTTCGGTTATTACTTTTTTCACGAAGATTATGTCAAACTAAAAATGATGGGGTTTACTGTACACAAGGATGCGGTAAAGGAAATACTGAAGAAATTCTGATCTGGTCATTGAATTATCTTCTGCTAAATAAGACAGGATAGCTTATCTTTTCTCAAGAAGAACTACATTTTCGACATGATGAGTATGAGGGAACATATCAACAGGTTGCACCTTGGTTATTCTGAATTCTTTATCCATCATAGCAATGTCGCGAGCTTGTGTTGCCGGGTTACAACTGACGTATACTATCCGCATTGGCCGGGCTTGTAAAATTGCAGTAACAACATTTTTATGTATCCCGGCTCGTGGCGGATCTAATATGATCACATCCGGATGGCCGTGTTTGTGAAAGAATTCTGCCGATAGTACATCTTTCATATCTCCTGAAAAAAAACTGGTATTAGTAATATTATTGATCGCAGAATTAATTTTGGCATCCTCAATGGCTTCGGCAACATATTCGATTCCAATAACTTTATTTGCACCGGATGCAATAAAATTTGCAATTGTGCCGGTGCCGGTGTATAAGTCATATACAGTTTCTGTACCTGATAGATTTGCGTACTCCCTTGTAACTTTGTATAACCGGTATGCCTGATCAGGATTGGTTTGGTAAAATGATTTAGGTCCTATTTTAAACCGCAAGCCTTCCATTTCTTCGAAAATATGATCCCGGCCTGCAAACAGATGGACGTCCTGATCGGCTAATGAATCGTTTACTTTCGGATTAATTATGTACATCAGCGAGGTAATATCAGGAAATTCAGATTGAATATGCCTGAACAGTTTTTTCTGTCTTTTCTTGTCGAATTCATTGAAGGCGACTATCACCATGATCTCACCCAGGGTAGATGTACGGATGATGAGATTTCTAAGATAGCCTGTCTTTTCGCGCTGGTCGTAAAAACTATAAGCGTTTTCCCTTGCAAAATCCCTCACCGACAAACGGATTGCATTCGATGGTTCTTCCTGAAGATAACATTCATCAATGTCAAGAATCCGGTCATACATACGTGGAACATGAAATCCGAGGGCCCGGTTTTCTCTGTTCTCTTCTCCCTGCTTACCTTCATGTTCAGGATCTGTAAACCATCGCCGTTTCGAAAATGTAAATTCAAGTTTATTTCTGTAGTACCGTGTTTTATCCGATCCAATAATTGGGCTGATTTCGGGCAAGGTTAGTGCACCGATATGTTTCAACTGATCGGCAACCTGTTTTTCCTTGTATTTAAGTTGATGACTGTACGGAAGCATTTGCCATTTACACCCACCGCAAATCCCAAAGTGTGAACAAAACGGATCAATCCTGTTTTCGGAATAAGCATGAAAAAAAACCGGATAGCCTTCTTTATAGTTCCTTTTTCGTTTATTAACCTGCACATCTACAATATCGCCAGGAATAGAATTGGACACAAATACAACCATCTCGTCTTTTCGTGCAATTGCTTTTCCTTCAGCAGCAATGTCAATGATTTCAAGTTTCTCGTAGCGTGGATATTTCCCTTGTCGTTTTGCCATAGCTTTAATCAGTAATTATTCTAAAAATCCTATATTGATTGAAATAACACATAATCTGAATCCAGTTGTAGAATTATTTCGCGGCAAAATTACAATTCTGAAATTTAGGTTGTCCATAGTTTTTATAGTTTTGTTTTCTAAAAACCGAATTATTTATTTAAATCATTAAATTATGTTGAAAGAAAGAATAGAGGATATCTTAAACCGTCAGATTCAAAGAGAACTATACTCATCGAATTTATACTTGTCAATGGCTTCCTGGGCCGAAACTTCAGGTTTTGAGGGTGTTGCAGAATGGCTTTATTTTCAGGCCGACGAGGAACATCAACACATGCTCAGGTTTATTAAATATGTGAACGACCGGGGAGGAAAAGCAATTATTCCTGCAACTGAAGAACCACCACGCGAATTTGGCGATGTTAACAGCATGTTTAAAAATGTTTTGGATCATGAACAATATATCTCTGAATCGATTAATGAGATTGTAGGCCTTTGTATGGACGAAAGAGACTTTACCACCCACAACTGGATTCAATGGTTTGTTACCGAGCAAATAGAAGAAGAGGCCACTGTTCGTGGTATCCTTGATAAGCTTGCCCTGCTCGATGGAAAAAATATGTATATGTTCGATCGCGACCTGAAAGGAAGCCGAAGTGCACCTGTTATGGAGGAATAATTAGAGCCGTAGCCATGGTTTGAGAGAGAATTCCCCTTACTTCAATACTTTCTGACATTAGGGTAACGTTTGTAGTTCATGTCGTTAAGATGGATGGTAATACTTAAATCATTTGTGAATTGGAGTTTATTGTACATCCTGATTATTGCAGGTTTTAATCACATGAATGCTCAGCGGATTCCTCAATTCGAATTAAAAAGTAATGGGAGCGAACCAATAGTTTTTAGACCTGAAACGGAATTTACTAAAGCAAAGACATTTCAAAAAGTAAAAGAGTGGCTGAATTGGTATTACGGTGACCAGAAAGATATTATTACTGAGTATTTTGAGGATTCATTAATTACCATCGAAGGATTGACCGGGTTTGATGTTGAGGCGTTGGGAGGCTGGAAAAAATATTCAGTAAGTTGGTTATTTACAATTGAAATATGTGATAATGAATATCAGCTTTCAGTAAAAATATCAGATTTTTGGAGATCATATCATAATTGTAAAAAAGCAAAATTTACATATGGTTCTGTTTTTCATGAAAATGGAAAGTTTAAAAAGAAATACAAAACTTCAATGAGGGGATTA
>CAYLZH010000144.1:0-12570 GCA_964388245.1 uncultured Bacteroidales bacterium | reverse complement strand
AAGGAATATAACTTTTTGAAGCCCGGAAAATATATCTTCCGTATCAAAGCGAAAAGTATGTATGGTGATTTGGTTGATGAAGCAAGTATTGAATTTACAATCCTTGCCCCGTTCTATCAAACTGTAATTGCCTATTTATTTTACGGACTTTTCCTTCTGGTGATCTTAGTGGTATTTTTTAAATACAGGAATTACCAGTTTGCAAAGGAGAAAAATAAACTCGAGAAAATAATTAAAGAACGAACCGATGAACTGCTCAAAGAAAATGAACGTGCCGAAGATTTACTGGTGAATATGCTGCCTTTTAGAATCGCTGACGAATTAAAACTAAAAGGAAAAGCATCGACCCAAACATTTGATTTGGTAACAGTATTATTTACCGATATCCAGGGATTTACAAAAATTGCAGAATTAATCGAACCTGAAACACTTGTGCGAAAACTTGAAGAGTTTTTTCTGCATATCGATAAGATTATTGAGAAATACCGGATAGAAAAAATAAAAACCATTGGTGACGGATACATGTGCGCCGGCGGAATCCCTGACAAAGACCGCACTAATCCAATCGAAGTTATACTTGCTGCCATGGAAATAAGCGAGTACATGAAACAATTCGAATTTGACCGGGAAATGACAGCACACCTTAATTGGGGACTACGGATCGGGATACATTCAGGTCCTGCAATTGCAGGAGTTATCGGAACAAAACGGTATTCATACGACATATGGGGGGTTACTGTAAATTCTGCCAGTCGAATGGAATCGGAAGGAAAAGTTGGACGGATAAACATTTCCGAAACAACCTATAAACTGGCAATGGATTATTTCGATTGTGAATTTCATGGGAAGATTCAGGAAAAAGCAGGAGCAGAATTGTCGATGTATTATGTAAATGCGATTAAGCCTGAATATGCCAAAGATGAAAAGGGAATTTACCCAAACGATTTGTTAAAGTTCAAACTTTTTGAAATCCGCTTTACCGATCTCTATGATTATATGATTTGGAGAATGGGTGATGAATTACCTAAGAATTTATATTATCATAACCTACAACACACGATCGATGTTTGTGTGCAGGCCGAAATAATAGGAGATGCCGAAGGTGCTACCGACGAGGAAATTATCATATTAAAAACAGCGGCCCTGTTCCACGATAGCGGATTTACAATTGGGTATGACAACCACGAACTGCATGGTGTAAAAATTGCCCGTGAAATTCTGCCGAGGTATCAATTTACAGCATCGCAAGTTGAAACGATTTGCGAATTGATTATGGCTACGAAAATACCACCAAATCCTAAGAGCAAGCTTGAAATGATAATCTGCGATGCTGATCTCGACTACCTTGGCCGGCGCGATTTTATTCCAGTTTCAAAAAACCTTTTTATGGAATTATACGAACGGAAGAAAATTAAATCTGTTGATGAATGGCTTAAGCGACAAATCAATTTTATTGACCGCCATACCTATTTCACCGATTATGCAATAGAAAACCGGGATGTAAATAAAAAACAACAGCTCGAGAATATCAGGCAAATGGACTTTTTATCATCCTTCTTTTAAATAAATTGCACTACTCATAATTACTACTGAAAAATAATAACACAGATTTAGTTATATAAAATCTATACTGCCAATTCCAGTTAATATGATATGAGTTTGACGCAAAACTGGCTATATAACATATTTAAACTTGCCGGTGTACATAATGAAAATTATTACCTTTGAGCAATTAATCTAAATCATCAATAAAAAAAATAATATCATGAATAACATTGATTGGAAAAATCTTCCATTCGGGTATCTCAAAACTAACTACAATGTGCGTAGCTACAATCGAAAAGGCAAATGGGGAGCACTTGAAGTTTCTTCTTCAGAAAAAATCGATATTCACATTGCAGCTACATGCTTACATTACGGACAGGAAGCATTTGAAGGACTAAAAGCATATATGGGCAAAGATGGTAAGGTCCGTCTTTTTCGCTGGCAGGAGAATGCAAAACGGATGCGAAGGTCGGCACAGGGTGTACTTATGGCTGAAGTCCCGGATGAACTTTTTCATAAGGCAATAAAAAAAGTGATTCGCCTCAACAGGAAGTTTATTCCTCCATATGGTTCGGGAGCCTCTTTATATTTAAGGCCCTTGTTGATCGGAACAGGCCCACAGGTGGGTGTAAAACCGGCTAATGAATATATGTTCATGGTTTTTGTGTCACCAGTTGGACCATATTTTAAAGAAGGATTTAAACCTGTCGATATGATGATATGCCGGACTTATGACCGTGCAGCACCTCTTGGGACCGGACATATAAAAGTCGGAGGAAATTATGCTGCAAGTCTCGCCTCGTTAAAAGTAGGGCACGATCGGGGCTTTGCATCGGTTATTTATCTCGATGCCAAAGAAAAAACCTATATCGATGAATGTGGACCGGCCAACTTCTTTGGGATTAAAGAGAATACTTACATCACACCTGAATCGCCATCAATTTTACCATCAATAACGAATATGAGCCTGCTTCAGTTGGCGCTTGATTTAGGATTAAAAGCGGAGCGCAGGCAGATCGACCTTTCTGAACTTTCTTCCCTTGAGGAGGCTGGTGCTTGCGGAACAGCGGCTGTAATAAGTCCGATAAGAAAAATCGTTGATGAGAAAACCGAAGAGGAATATGTTTATTCGAAGGATGGTAAACCCGGACCAATATCTTTGAAATTATATGAACAATTAACAGCAATTCAAACAGGCGATGCCGAAGACAAACACAATTGGGTCGAATTGCTTGAGTTTTAATACTTACTTTAAGGTGGCAGGAAATATTGAATTATTCAATCTTGAGCGTACTCAATCTTATAATTTGATATTAAAAGCATAATATGAAACAAAGCCCGGAGGATTTACTTTTGGGCTTTATTATTAATTGGCTGATCCAGTGTATAGCCACCATTTCCGTTTACTTTGAATAAAGCTTGTCCGGCTGCCCTTTGTTCTGCTTCCTTTTTTGAAAAGCCAATTCCTGAACCAAAAATTTCGCGATCGATTCTGATATAAGAAATAAATTTATCTGGTTGCTTTGGATCGATATCAGTATCGATGCTCATTTCCTTTTTATGTTTTTGCACCCATTCCAACAACTGGCTTTTGTAATTTGTATCGACACGCCTAAGCTGGCCCAAATCGATATGGTTTCCTATAAGGTAATTAACTATATATTTCTTGGTAAACAAATATCCACGATCCAAGTACATTGCTCCGATAAAAGCTTCGAGGGCATCGCCGTAAATATTCTTTTTTATACTCGATTTACTTGTGTGGGAAATAATCAGGCTGCTTAATCCAATTTTTTTTGCCAGGTTATTCAGATAATCGCGTTTTACGATTTTTGATCGCATTTGGGTTAAGAAACCTTCGTCTTTGTTTGGATATTTTGTAAACAGAAAATGAGCAACAACTGCATCAAGAATTGCATCACCAAGAAATTCAAGCCTTTCGTTATTGATAATCGAACCATCAGTGGCTTTAATTGAGGCCGACCGGTGTATGAGTGCAATTTGATAGTACCTATAATTATCGGGATAAAAGCCCAAACCATTTCTGATTTGGCGGTAGAATTTTCTATTCGTCAAAAAAAGTATCTTAACCGGCCTTATAAGTGAGTGAATCACAAATTCTTAAGCAGAATATTCTTTTATAATGATTGACGCATTATGCCCTCCAAACCCAAATGTATTGCTAAGGGCATATTTTACATCGCGTTCTTGTGCTTTATTGAAAGTAAAGTTCAGATCGTAATCTATTTTAGGATCCTGAGTAGAAAAATTAATTGTGGGAGGAACAATATTCTTAACAATGGCCATTATTGCAGCAAGCGCTTCAACTGCACCCGCAGCACCAAGTAAATGGCCATGCATCGATTTTGTTGAACTGATATTTAATTTTAAAGCATGATCCCCAAAAACATTTTTTATTGCCAGTACTTCAGATATATCGCCCAATGGTGTAGATGTTCCATGAACGTTTATATAATCAATAGCCTCAGGAGCAATATTGCCATCCTCAAGTGCCGAAATCATTACCCTTGATGCTCCTTCTCCTTCTGGATGAGGAGCCGTAAGATGATGAGCATCTGCTGACATACCTGCTCCGGCAATTTCGCAATAAATTTTTGCACCACGCGCTAAGGCATGCTCAAGTTCTTCGACAACCAATGCACCGGCTCCTTCTCCCATAACAAAACCATCACGTGTTGCATCGAATGGTCGTGATGCAGTTTTATAATCGTCATTTCTCTGGGAGATGGCTTTCATTGCATTGAATCCACCAATTCCAACCTCATTAATTGCTGCTTCTGATCCACCGGTAACAAATGCTTTTGCTTTTCCAAGCCTAATATAATTGTAGGCATCAATTATGGCATTGCTCGATGAGGCACAAGCAGATACTGTAGTGAAATTTGGCCCCTGCAATTTGTGCCGGATCGAGATTTGCCCCGAGGCAATATCAGCAATCATTTTCGGAATAAAGAAAGGATTAAAGCGTGGGGTTCCCGATCCTCTGGCGTAACCAGATACTTCAGAAAGAAAAGTATCTGATCCACCAATTCCTGAACCCCAAATGACACCAACCTTAGTTCTGTCGAGATTTTCCAAATCCATCCCTGAATCAGCAATTGCCTGATCAGATGCTACAATGGCATACTGGGCATAAGGATCTAATTTTCTTGCCTCCTTTCTGTCGAGATAGCTTGACAGATCGAAGTTTTTGATTTCGCAGGCAAATTTGGTTTTGAAATGTGAAGTATCAAAACGAGTAATATGGTCGGAACCACTTACTCCATTAGCCAGACTATCCCAATATTCACTAATTGAATTACCCAGTGGTGTAAGGGCTCCAAGCCCTGTTATTACTACCCGTTTTAACTCCATTGCTAAACGCTGATGATTTAACTTGCTTCTTTTTCGATAAATTTAACGGCATCGCCAACAGTCCCAATGCTTTCAGCCATTTCGTCAGGAATAGAAATATCAAATTCTTTTTCGAATTCCATTATCAACTCAACTGTATCTAATGAATCTGCTCCTAAGTCATTAGTAAAACTTGCACTGGCAGTAACTTCGTCTTCTTCAACTCCTAATTTGTCGACTATAATTGCCTTTACTTTTTGTTCGATATCAGACATAACCTTAAAAATTTAGTTAATAAATTTAATGAACAATATTTAGTGTGCAAAGAAATAAATTAAACACAGAATTTTCAAAAAAAATAGAAATTTTATACGTTTTCCCAGCGTAATATGTGTTTTCGCAGCAATACGGCGAATGTAAGGATTGGTTAAACGGCCTGTTCATAAGCCATTTCAACGTTTTTGGAAGTTTATGAAAGGCATCTTTAAATTGTTAATGTCATGGGTGCTATATGGATTTAATTTAAAATCTTTTACATTTTACTGCTTGTAATGGTCGATGCAGGTAAAACAGCATCCTTCCTGAAGAATTCCCATTAAGATAATTTAGAGAATCCATTGTCATTTTTTAATTTTGAGCAATTGAAATTAAATCGATACAAATGAATAAATTAGCCATATTTGCTTCCGGATCAGGAACCAATGCCCAAAACCTGTGCGAATATTTTAATGATCATGAAAATTTCACGATCGATTGTATCTTGTCGAATAAAACCACGGCCTATGTTCTTGAAAGGGCAAAAACACTCGGGATCGACAGCCTGTGCTTTTCACGGCAACAATTTTATGATGAAGATTTTGTAAGTGATTATCTGAGGGAACGTCGGGTGGATTGGATTATTCTTGCAGGATTTTTATGGTTGGTGCCATTAAAGTTGATCAAGCAGTTTCCTAACCGGATTATTAATATACATCCTGCGTTGTTGCCTAAATTTGGAGGAAAAGGTATGTATGGCATTCATGTGCACAAGGCTGTTCTTGAGAAGGAAGAGAAAGAAAGTGGCATCACAATTCATTATGTCAATGAGAATTACGATGAGGGTCAGATAATTTTTCAGGCAAAATGTCAGGTTGATAAAAATGATACACCTGAGAGCCTTGCATCAAAAATCCATAGTCTGGAATATACATTTTTCCCAAGGATAATCGAAAAAGAAATAAATCAAAAAGATAGATCAAATTAGTGCTGAAATATTAAAGAACAGTAAAAATTTACTATCTTTCAGCATAATAAAAAGCCAAAATCATTATGTACAAATGAAATCTTTTCAACTATATTTCTTTCTGGTGCTATATATATTAACGTGTACTTTTTCACTTGCCCAAACTGATAGTATTGAATTGGTTAAGTATACTCCCGATTTTAAGTTCGACGAGGGAATTTACCTTTCGTTCGAACATGCAAAAGACAACAATCCAATTCCGGTTTCAAGAATAATTTCATCATTGGATATTGATGATCATAATTTTTTTGATAAGATTTTTGAAGAGGATCAAATTGTGCTGTTCGATATAAATGGAATGAAAAAAGTGATTGAAAAAAGCGATGTCTGGGGATATTGCAAGTTGGGAGCCCTTTATATTCAGTATCATAACGATTTTTACCGGATACCAGTTGTTGGCAGTATTTCACATTTTGTGGCAAACGAACTGGTCGAAAACTACAGGGGGTACGATCCGCTTTACAGGCAGTACGATCCCTATTATTACGATTATCATAGAAACCGCTACACAACGGTTTCCAAAGAACTGCGACAATACCTGCTCGATTTTTCAACCGGACAGATATTAGATTATAACCGGGCAGGCCTTAAAGTTATGTTGATGCATGATCCTGAGCTTTATGAAGAATACAACGAGTTGAGTAAGAGAAAACAAAAAAAACTGATTTTCTTTTTCCTTCGACGGTTTAATGAGCGAAATCCTTTAATGATACCGGTACATCATTCAGACATATCAAAATAAACCCGGGATGAAATATATCATTTTACTTGTTCTGGTTGTACTTGTTCAGCATTTGTTTGGGCAAAAAACTCCATCAACGGAGCAGGTTGACGCATTTTTTAATTCCACTACATACATAGTTTATGAAGGGAGTATGTTTAGTTCGTACAATATTTATTTAAAAGATGCCATTGATAAAGAATGGAGCATCACGCCATACAAAGTTATTCCATATAGTGAGTTCGAAAGTAGAATTAATGAATCAAATACAAGCTTTCTGGTTGTAACCGATGTGCAGTTTGTAAAGGACCGCACCAATACCACATATAACTTTCTTAACCTGTTACTCGGCGGTAATTACCAATCGGTTGAAACTATGCCCGATCTGGTTAATATTCCCCTTTCCCTTACCGGTCAGGATGAGGAGAGATATGTATATAAAATTTCTGCACTGATCCGTTTTGTTCAGAATCATATGAATTTTCTAAAGTGCAACCCTGAATGGTGTGAAAAGGAGTTTGCGAAAATATATAATACATCGAGAGGTGGTTTTTCCGGTCGGCGACTGTACCTATTACAAGATGAACTTGAAAACACGATCAATTCACAGGAGGAATTATCGAAAAACTATCCATTTTCAGCAGAAATATCAAGCCGTGAGGAAATCGAATTATGTATTGAATCGAAAAAGAAAAATGCATTATTCCTGCATATTGTGGGCCCTGATACACCATCAGGAAATAAAATATGTTTTAAGGTACTTATTGGTGCCGACGATGCTGAAATATATTATTATGGATACCACTCAGTATCGGCGAAAAAGGCAAGCCGGTTTCTGAAAAAAGACCTCGAAAAAATTGCAAGGAATAATTGATACTTGTTATTTTGAAGGCAACTGTCAAAAAAAAAATCTTATAAAATGGAACAATTCATCTTTGGATGATTAATAAATAAGAAAATATGTCTGACGATAAAAAGATAATCTTCTCGATGGTAGGGGTAAACAAAACTTTCCCGCCTCATAAACAGGTACTGAAAAACATATACCTTTCGTTTTTTTACGGGGCTAAGATCGGGATAATCGGGCTTAACGGATCAGGTAAATCTACCTTACTAAAAATCATAGCCGGTATTGAGAAAGCATTTCAGGGTGAAGTGGTTTTTTCGCCAGGTTATTCCATTGGCTTACTCGAGCAAGAACCATTACTCGATGATTCGAAAACTGTTATTGAAATTGTTGAAGAAGGTTTACAGGAAATTGTTGATGCATTAAAAGCATATGAAGATGTAAACATGGCATTTGCCGATCCTGCTGTTCTTGAAAATCCTGACAAAATGGATGAGTTGATCAAAAAACAGGCTGAACTACAGGAGCTTATTGATCGATTAGATGCCTGGAACCTGGACAATAAAATTGAACGTGCTATGGATGCTCTCGGATGTCCCGATAAAGATACATCGGTTAAGGTGCTTTCAGGCGGCGAAAAGCGCCGGGTTGCATTGTGTCGCCTGTTGTTACAGGAACCGGATGTTTTATTACTCGACGAGCCTACCAACCATCTCGATGCAGAATCGGTTCAGTGGCTCGAAATGCACCTTCAGCAGTATAAAGGAACTGTAATTGCGATTACACACGATCGCTATTTTCTTGATAATGTTGCAGGATGGATACTCGAACTCGACAGGGGTGAAGGAATTCCGTGGAAAGGAAATTATTCTTCATGGTTGGACCAAAAAGCACAGCGATTGGCCAAGGAGGAAAAAGTGGAATCGAAGCGAAGGAAAACCCTTGAAAGGGAACTTGAATGGGTAAGGATGGCTCCCAAAGCCCGTCATGCAAAATCGAAAGCCAGGTTAGCCAACTACGATAAACTATTAAATGAAGACGTAAAACAACGGGAAGACCGACTTGAAATTTTTATTCCAAATGGTCCACGATTAGGCAATGTTGTTATCGAATCGCATAATGTATCAAAGGCTTTCAGTGATAAGATACTGTTTGAAAATCTGAACTTTTTTCTACCTCCCAATGGGATCGTCGGAATAATTGGACCGAATGGGGCAGGAAAAACAACCTTGTTCAGATTGATTATGGGGATTGAACAATCTAGCTCGGGAGAATTTAAAGTGGGAGAAACCGTGCAGATCGGTTATGTAGACCAGGCTCACACTGCCATCGATCCTGATAAAACAGTTTTTGATGTTATCTCTGATGGCCTTGAGAACATTATGGTTGGAGGCCGGACTATTAATTCACGATCATATGTTGCACGGTTTAATTTTAGTGGTGCCGATCAGGAAAAGAAATGCGGTGTGTTGTCGGGCGGCGAACGTAACCGCTTGCACCTTGCCCTCACCCTGAAAGAGGAAGCAAATGTTCTACTGCTTGATGAACCAACAAACGACATCGATGTAAATACACTACGTGCACTCGAGGATGGTTTAAATAGTTTTGCCGGTTGTGCTGTAGTTATATCCCACGATCGATGGTTCCTCGACAGGGTTGCAACTCATATCCTTGCATTCGAAGGTAACTCACAGGTTTATTATTTCGAAGGTAGCTATTCTGAATATGAGATCAATAAGAAAAAAAGACTCGGAGATATTTCTCCAAAGCGAATCAGGTATAAAAAGTTGAAAGATGATTAATGATACATCAAGCGATAAGGTTTATGCAGTAGTTACCGGAGATATTGTTAATTCATCGGCTTTGACTAATGAACAACGCACACGGCTATTGTCGGTACTAAAAGGTTCATTCGATAAAATTGAACCTACCTTTGGGAAAGCGCTGTTGGCTGATGAAATCAAAATTTTTCGAGGCGATAGTTTCCAGGGAATACTTGATAAACCGGAATATGCCCTTCAGGTTGGAATTCTTATCAGAGCCGCATTAAAAGCAGCTAATCCCGGTCCCCGCAATCGCTTGTGGGATGCCCGTATTGCCATAGGAATTGGTAAGATATCATATTTCCCAACTAAAGGATCCGAAGCCGATGGTGAAGCCTTTCATTTTTCAGGACCTATACTCGATGGATTAAAAAAATCGCGTAGATTGAGTGTTGTTAGTGCTGATATTGCCTTCAATAAAGAGCTTGAAGTAGAATGTCATTTGTTAGATGCTTTAATTGGCAAATGGTCGGCCGAACAAGCTGCAATTGTAGAGGCCGCTCTTGCAGGCATTAATCAGGATGAGTTGTCGAAACAGTTTGAAATTTCGCAGCCAGCCATCAGGAAACGTATGCAGGGAGCCGGATATAGTGCAATTGAAAATTTTATTAACCGGTACTCAGAATTAGTGTTAGAATTGCAAAAGTAACCCTGCAGGGTTATAAATATTAGATATAGCCCTACAGGGTTATAAATAGCAGATATAACCCTACGGCGTGTTATTTAAACCAGAAGTTTTAAAAGCAATAAAATGAGTGAAGTTTCAATTTTATATGATTTTTCAATATTGATCCGATTGCTATTGGCCCACATAATTGGCGATTTTGTTCTACAAACCAAATCAATGGTAAACGACAGGGATACTAAACACTGGAGATCAGTAAAACTGATTTATCATACTTGTGCTCATGCTCTGCTTATTTATGTTATGCTCTGGGATCTTAGCCTGATATGGCCCGCCGTTCTGGTTTTATTAACTCATTATATCATCGACTTAATTAAATCCTATCAAAAGGAATCGATCTACAGTTTCCTTGCCGATCAGTTTTCGCACATTGCTGTTATAGTGATTATATGGGTTATTATCCGGGGTATTGAACCGTTTAAATTTCTCGATACTTTAATTCCTGAGAATACGTACAAAATTTGGCTGTACCTTTTTTCTTTTGTTTTTCTTACATGGCCTGTTGGCATATTAATTTCAAAGCTAACCTGTAACTGGCAGGCACAACTTTCCATGACAAAAGGCTTAAATGAGGCCGGCAAATGGATTGGTATGCTTGAAAGGATACTTATTCTGATATTTGTATTGGTTAACCAGTATGCAGGAATAGGTTTTTTGATTGCTGCCAAATCGATACTTCGATTCAATGATGTTAAAAGTTCTGAAAATAAAAAAGAAGCAGAGTATATATTAATTGGCACAATGATGAGTTTTACAATAGCTATTTCAACAGGCCTTGCAGTGAAATATTTAATTTCAGGTAAATTATAATTATGATTAAAGTTGTAAGCGATCAGGTTCTTAACACCCTGTCAGATGAGGCAATTAGATCAGATAGGCTTCGAAAAAACCTGAACTTTCATAAAATGGCCGACGATCCGATGCAGCGTATGTTGAACGCCTTTGAACCAGGAACTTATATTGCCCCCCATAAACACGAAAATCCTGATAAGAGGGAATTGTTTATCCTGATAAGAGGAAAACTTTTAGTAGTTATTTTTCATGAATCGGGGATGATATCGGATTATATATTTCTTGACAGGGAAAAAGGAAATTTCGCAGTTGAAATTGCGCCTAAGACGTGGCACACTGTCATATCATTCGAAAAGGGTTCGATAGCTTTTGAGATAAAAGATGGTCCATACTGTCCTGACACCGATAAAAACTATGCTCCCTGGGCACCTCCCGAAAATAGTGCTGAAGGCGAAGTATATCTTAAAAATTTACTGGATTTGATCAATCAAAGCCTATTGTCTGCACAATAATGAAGGATAGATAAAATCTCGAACGATTTTACAATAAAACGAGAAGGGCACCTGAAATTGTAGAACCTGAATCGGTAGTCTGAAAATTTTAATCTCCGAACGGTTACCCTTGGCCATTTAACGATACTCATATGTTGTATATTTTTCATACTTTTATTCACTGTACTGAAAATTGAGCATAATGGCAGTCATAAACTTTAAGAACCTTTTAGCGATTTTCCTCATTCTGGTTTTATATATCCCTGTAAGTATAGCCAACGAACACACTGGCGAAGAACTTCTTGAGAAAGCACAGGCATTTTACAGGCAAAACAATTTTGAAGAGGCAATGGACTTCTATACCGAAGCAGCTTCTCAATTTCGAATTGAAGGGAATTACGGTCAGCAAATTAATTGTATGTTAGAACTGGCAAATTTGTTTGTCGACAGTGAAGACCTCAATAAAGGAATGGAATTTATCGAGAGGGCTAATAAGATTCTGTCGGAGAGAAAAATTGAAAGCCCGGAAATAAAGGCACTTATTTCATTTACGCACGGAAATGTTTTGCTGTACATGGGTGAATTTAGCGAATCGGCAAACGTTCTAATAAGCGGAATCGATCTGTATGAAAAAAACCAGATTGACAATCAGGAGCAATTAGCTATGGCTTATAATAACCTGGCAACTGATTATTATTTTTTAGGACAATTCGATAAAACCATTATCATTTTTGAAAAAGCCCTGATAATAAACAGGCAACTCGGGCAAGCAGACGGAATAGTTACGAACCTGAATAACCTGGGGGCATTATATCAAACCATTGGCGAATACCATACATCAATTGGCTATCTGGAAGAAGCCCTATCCATCGACCAGGCTCGAAATTACACAGAAGATTTAGGAATTTATCTGAATAACCTGGGTGATAATTACTCAAAATTAGGACAGTACCAGAAAGCACTTGAATATTTTAACCAGGCACTTCAATTAGATAAAAACACCGGTAGTAAAAACCTAATGGCTGTCGAT
>CAYLZH010000143.1:0-12597 GCA_964388245.1 uncultured Bacteroidales bacterium | reverse complement strand
CGAAAACGAATTATGGGCACTTGGTCAGCACTATGGTCTTGCCACTCCTTTATTAGATTGGACCTACTCCTATTGGGTTGCACTTTTTTTTGCATTTAACAAACCAAATAATAACATATGTCGTCGGGCCGTCTATGCAGTGAATAAAAGACTAATTGAGAAGATTAGTCATTCTAAGGAAAGCAAAATAGAATGGATCGATCCATATGTTCATGATAACCCAAGAATAACAAGTCAATCCGGTCTTTTACTAAAGATGTTGTTCATGGTAAATTTGGAAACCTGGATTCAGGATAATTTTAAAAATACCAATGAGGTAGTATTGTTAAAGGTTTCAATACCAAATGAAGATTACGATTATTGTTTGCGCGATTTAAATAGAATGAATATTAATCATTTAAGCCTATTTCCGGATCTTATAGGGGCGGCAGAATATGCAAATTTAATATTAAGACTTGGTAGCAATATTAATGGACTATAATTTTTTATCTACTTATCTGTGTTCTTAATTTCGTTTCAACATAGGTTGCCAATCCTGGCTCGGAGTGTAACTTCGTCGTGTGAGATAGCGGTCTCCGACTGCCATATATTTCAAATATATTGTCAATCCAATTTTAATACGGTTTGGATATGGCTTAATCACTTGATGAGGTAAATAAACAATGACATGTGCTTGGACAAAAGAAAGCTGCCTCTATATATTGTGTAGAGGCAACAATTCTTTCCTAAATTAGATAATTTCGTATTAATCCAATTTCAACCGCTCTTCATAATCGGTTTCCAAATTGATTAAATAAGGATGATTCTCAATTGCTTGGGTTGTTTCATTCAATAGTTGAGTATGTCTTCTGGTTATTAGTAATTGCTTTCCATCATTTGATATTGAAGGACAAGAATATATCTTTGATGAACAGCTCTGCCTTAATACAGTATGTTGTTTTGTTTCAAGATCTACCGAATACATAAAACCATAGGTTTCACAAATAATTATAGATTTACCATTAGGTGATACATCATAGTACAGGGTACTAGTAGTGGTATCTATTTTAGGATAAAATACTATTTCTTCTGTCTCTAAATTATATACTGAAACACCAAAGCCATTTTGATAATCTTTAAAAATGATGCTTTTGTCATCGGCTAAAAACCTTGCATTGTTTACACTTTCTTCAAATTTATACAAAGAAAAGTTGCTACCATCTTTATTAAAAATAGCCACACGATTCGAGGGATAGTCATAGGTGTAAAACATGACTGTAACAATTTTTTCTCCATCATTACTCCAATGAGGGTGATAAAATGTTCCTTCAATAGGCATTACCTGTAAATCACTACCATCGCTTTTTACAGTTACAATTTGATTGAACTGATTGCTAAAAATCAGGTAGTCATTTACACTCCAGTCTATTTCGGACACGATAATATTTTCGCCAATATCAATACTGTATGAACTATTATTGGCTATGTTCCATATAATTAACTCTTTTAATCCACTTTCCACCAACTCTCTTTGTGTGGCTATTTTGGTAGGTTCGAATGGGCTTATACAGCAAAAACCATAAAAATAGTCAGGTGTTACTATGTTCCAAAAAACATGATTGTCAGATAGTACTAAAGGTAGACTTTTACATTCGTTTACTTCGAAATTTATGACCTTTTCTTCCTTGTTACAAGAATAAGTGAAACATAGAAGAACTGCAAAGGAAACATTTCTAATTGTCCAATACCAAAAGTTTCTTTGTAAACACATCTTCATTATGTTCTAATTTATAAAAATACAAACCAGGTTTTAACAATTTGATATCAACCTTTTTTGTATAGTTGCCTTTTTCTTTGTAATCATCACTAATAAGAATAATATCAGCCCCCAATAAGTTAGTAACACATAGTTTTACCTTCCCATATCTCGGTATTTTAAATGGTATTACGATTTGAGTTGTTGCCGGATTGGGATAGACTTGACCTAACCATGCCCTATCCGGGTTGTTTTCTTCGATTAAAACATCTTCTATCTCATATAATGTATATTTGAAAATATAGCTACCTCCTGAAGATGGGATATGAAACACCATAGTACCGCCAGTATTAAAATGATAAGTATATCTTGAATAGTATACTGTTACATCAAAACTACTTTGGGTAGCATTCGTAATGTCATGATTATTAACAGGCCAATCGGATGCAGAGATGTTGAGCCAACGGTCAAACTCGGTTTTTCCTGGATAATCAGGGTGATTAATGGTAAAGGTATAAGACCAATACTCTCTTTCAACATAGTCAAATGCCAATGTACTTAATTGTGTTGTTTCAAGACCTAAATACACTGCATTCGGGTCGTTTTGTATATTAGTGGGATCTGGCATAGTTACAGTTTTACCATAATGATATAAATAGTAGGGTGGCCGTATATGAGCAATCGCATTTCCGGCATCTAATCTTCCGGCACCAGTTTCAACATCTGGTCCTAGAGGTAGAATGTCAACACAAGAATAGTCTAGTATTTTCTCTATATCTTCAGGTGTATATACAAGGTCGTTCACATACCAATAATCCATTGCGTAGCTTTGAATTAAGCAAACTACACCGGTCACATGAGGGGCTGCCCCCGAGGTTGCATTGAATGATCCATAATTATTATTACCCAATGAAGTTACAACTTCAGTTGTTTTAATAAGATTCTCACTGGCAGGTGCAATCAAATCTATAAAATGTCCATAATTAGATCCAATAGGATTAGATGGATCACTAAGATCTTCCCACCTTTCACCATCAACCCCACTACCACCAACCGCAAGACTTAAATGGTCGGCATAATCAGCAGGATATGTATCATTATTTATATTGTCGTTTCCTTTTGCACATACAACTGTAACTCCGTTTCTCCAAACGGTTTCCAAATTGTCTTCCACAATTGAGCTTGGCTGATAATCTCCGAAGCTACAATTAAATACATGTAGTCCCCAGCCTCCATCTGGTGTACTAAGGCCACCTTCTAGAAAAGCTTCTGCTACATCATCATCGTAAATTAAAAATTTATCCCAACTTTCCCATCCGTTTCCAACCCATTCACAGAAATGCTGAAAATCACCAACCTGCATAGAATACATCCGAACACCAGAATACGAATCCTGAGTTATATCCCCTCCTGCAATGCCTGCTATACCAACATAATTACTGCTTGATGATTGATTATTCCTCTTTGCTCCAATTATTCCGGCAACACCAGTTCCATGTCCAAGAACATCAGAGGCATTACTATTGTTGTTTACATAATCATACCCATCCGGTACTCTTGAACACGATTGATTGTATGAATCATATTGAAAATCAGCATGGTCTGCATCTACTCCAGAATCAAAAATTCCAACTTTCATATTGTACCTTCCTGTTACGTAAGTCCACGCATCCTCGATATTAATATGTGCGTTTGTATATGTTGAAGAAAATAAGGAATGTTGATTACTATACTGAGGATCACTAGCAGTAGTAAATAATCTCGATATATTGTTTGACTCGGCAATAGTGAATATGTGGCCTAAGTAATGCATAGTATCTAACACATCCTGATAATCCCAACTTTCTGGGATGTGCATAGTAAATTCATTCCAATGTACAGGAATAGGTATTGTATCCCCGTTACGGGCAATGGATTCTGTTGTACTTGTTTTTAACCATTTATGAATTTTTATAATCTTCATTTGATCGATATTATAGTCTTGAGGAAAATATTTCGAAATTGTGTCTATTGCATGGTTTGTTAAAAAATCGCTCATTTCCCCAAAAGTAATATCCCGATTGTCAATTGTCGATGTTTTTATAAAACTTGTATCAATCTTAACATTAATTTGGTTTTTAACAAAAACTGGAATTGTATCATCATCAAATTCGTAAACATATTCTTTGTCAAAGCTTTCGTACATAAGTAAAATATAATCCCTGTTGTTTCCATCAGAATAGCCGGTTACAACCACCTTGCTGTTGTTCCGTAATTCAATTTTTAAAGGATATTCATCCTCATTAGCTCCAACCTCATAAACCTTTTGCCAACCAAAAGTTCCATCATTTTTATATTGAGCTGTAACGATATTGTAATACTCATTGTTCTGGATGTTCCCGCTAACAAAAACAGTCCCGTTAAAATCGACACATATAGCCTTGCCCTGTGCATCGCCCCCATCCAATGATGTTTGATAATGATACCAATCGACAGTACCAGCAGTATCTATTTTAGCACTTATCCATTCCCACTTGTTGTTGCCGGTCTTGCTCGAACCTGTAATATAAACTTCATGGTTTTGATCTACAAAAATTCCGGCGCTCTCGTTGTCGTTGCCATGCCCATCTATATCTGTACTCCAAATTAAGTTTAATGCAGTATCTAACTTTATTGTACGTATAACATATTTGCTTTGTGCATTAAGAGCAGTTCCTGTAATGTAGAAGTTCCCGCTATTGTCTTTTATAAAACCTGTTGGCCTGTCGTATCCGACTTGTGAGCCAGGTTCGCGCCGTGTAGAAATTGTATCGCCCATCGAATTATTCATTTTTACTGTAGCAATATCCCATTTTGTGATATTATCGGAACTTGCCCCGGTCACGAGAATTTCATCGGCTGCTAATTTAATGTCTAATGCAATATCGGGCAGATTGTTGTAGTTATAGCTGCTTGTCCAAACAGTATCGCCATTTGATGTGAGTTTAATGGTTATATAGTCAGCATCATTGTTAACAGAGGTACCAACTCCTGTAACGTAAATATTATCTTCATCATCAACAACCATTGCCGAACCGGCATCATCCGCACTACCAGAATAGTTAAAGTAATATGCCCATTGTAAACTCCCTGTTGAATTTAACTTTAACACAGCAAGGTCTAAACCATTACTTGCACTTGTTTCACTAGCTCCGGTAACAAGAATATTTCCATCACTATCAACAGCCAGTGATGCACCATAATCGTTTCCATTGTAACTGTGGTTGTAGCTATTGTGCCAAACGAATTCTCCATTGCGATCATATTTTGCAACATAAATGTTGGCACCCTGGTTTTGAACTTGTGCGTTTCCGGTTAATAGAACTGATCCGTCAGATAAAATAATTGAAGAACTCCATGGAATTAAATCCGGATCACCAAATTGATTTTTCCAACTCAGGTTTACTTCCGATTGACTACTTCCTGTAATACTACACATTACAATCAATACTTTGATAAGGTAAATTGACTTTCTCATAATGTGTTATTTTTGTATTTAGTTACTAACCGAATCAGGCAGAAAACAAATGGCGTGGAAGTTATTCGTAAACTTCCTGTTCCCGGTGTTTTAATTGTCTGGTGAAAATTTTCATATTTGTTTCATTGGCTCCTCCTTTTCGATTTGTTTCTTTTTATTTGCATCTTCGTTCAGGTTTTTTCCCGCTTGGTACATTTGAACTAAAATTCGGGTTGTGTTGCTTTTTCTCGCATTTATTGCTTTTGGTAAATAATTACCATCTTCTCTCATCACTGTGCCATTGTTTTTAGTTTCCGACACCACCAAAATCGGAACGGCAGGAACCAATAAATTATCCCCTATGGTTGTTGGTTATGCAAACTTAAAAAAAAAAACATATGCAAATTTATTTCTTCTGCCCCGTAAAGGCCATCCCCAAAGCATAAACCACCCTAAGTAAAAACATTCGCTAACTTTAATGTGACGCACAATACAGGTTTAGGATTTTCTGATTTAATTAATTGTATTTTCTGTCTTTTTTATTTCTAAAGTTGCCAAGCCATGCTAATTTTGTACTTTTGGATTTAAAATCATTGAACAGAAATGGGCAAAATTATCCAGTGGATAGTCGTTGTAGTAATCCTGACAGTTCTTGCCTGGTTAACTTACAATTACATGATGGCCCGGCAGGGTTTTGAAAATAATTCGGCATTTGCCTATGTTCCTGATGATGCTCCATTTATTCTCGAAATAAAAGACTTACATGAATTAATCCTTACCATAAAAACCAATAACAAAATTCAGGGAGCTTTACAGAATATTCCATCGTATCAACAATTTTCCGAAGAACTTTATCATCTTGATACAACTCTAATAGCCGATCCTTTTATAGGCGCGTCGTATTCTGGTCAGTCTATATTAATTACAGCCGGGCTAACCGGAAAAGAAAAATTCGATTTATTGTATCTGACCGGCTTTCCAAATCAGGATAGACTTGAAGCAGGGGTAGGCTTTGTAAAGCAATATTTTGGAAATGTTGATCAATGGCAGGAAAAAGAGTATGATAAACAAAGTATATTTTTCACGACTCAAAACCCTGTTTCTTATGCTGTCATCAATGGTGTATTAATCATAAGTAAAAGTAGCAAGCTTATTGAATCAGCTATTAGGCAGAGCACCAGTTCCGGGTTGCTCCGGGAGGGATCGGATTTCTTAAAAATTAAAACCACGGCGGGGAAAAATTCGCTTGCAAATCTTTATTTAAATCACAGGCACTGTCCTGGTTTTTTAACTATGTTTTTTGATGACAAATACACTCAATCATTGTTGTCAATGGAGAATTATGCTTCATGGTCGGAGTTTGATATTACCATAAAAGAGCAGGAACTTTTCATGAATGGATTTACGCTTCCGACAGATAACCATGATTATCTGAAAATATTCGACCAGCAAAAGCCGGTAGCAATTGATGTGGAATCTGTTTTGCCCGCCAATACAAGCACTTTTTTTTCGTATGGAATAAGCGATGTTTCAGCATTCAGGAGAAATATCAGAAAATACCACGGAATAAATAATCTGTCGTCGAAATATTCAGATGAGTTATCTGAAATACATAAGAAATACAATATTGATATTGAAGAAATAATATATTCTCTTATCGACCAGGAGGTTGTAATTGCATTTACCGATGTGAAGAGCAACGATAAGTTTGAAAATTGTTTTTTGCTTATTAAAGCCCAAAGTAAAAGCCTTGCTCAGGAAGTATTGATTGATCTGATTAATGCCCATGCCGAACAACATAACAAAACTACAGAGGACTATATTTTTATGCACCGCTTTGATGAAGAAGTAACACAGACCATTTACTTTATGCCTTTTAATAATTTTGGTGAATTAGTATTTGGAGGTGTTTTTGGAAATATACAATCAAGCTTTTTTACCTTTATAGGAAATTATATTGTGTTTGGACATAAGCGAAAAGCACTCGGGAATTTTATTAATGATAACCTATTGCATAAAAACCTGGCCAACGATTTCGATTATCTTGAATTTTCATCACAAACTGCTGATAAGTGTAATGTATATTTTTATACTGCACCGGCTGCATCACTACCTTTATATCCGGGTTTTTTTAAAGGATCTGTTAAATCAGGTATTGAGAATAATGCAGATGTCTTTATGGATTTTCATGGATTGTCGTTTCAGTTTGCCCCGCACGGAAAAGATCAGATGGTTTATAACGACATATATCTGAAATATGGTCCGTTAGAAACCGATAAACCCCGGACAAAATGGGAACTCAGGCTCGATACCACCTTTAGTCATAAACCTAAACTGGTTGTAAACCATAGTACCGGCAACCGCGAAATTTTTGTCCAGGACGATAACAATAAGGTGTATTTAATTAACTATGCGGGTCGAATACTTTGGCAAAAACAACTTAGTCAGCCGATAATAAGCGACATCTTTCAAATCGACTATTATAAGAACAATAAACTCCAGTTTCTTTTTAATACAAAAAACAAGTTACATCTTGTCGACAGGCTTGGGAATTATGTCGAGAGATATCCGATTAACTTAAATTCGCCTGCAACCAATGGAGTTGGCCTTGTTGACTACACAAACAACAAGGACTACCGCTTATTTATTGCCTGCGAAAACAAACATGTTTATTTATATTCAAAAGAAGGAAATAAAATAGACGGTTGGAAATTCAAAAAAGCGGAGCATGGAGTTACAGGAAAGGTTCAGCATTTCTTATCAAAAAACAAAGATTATATTGTTTTTAACGATGTAAATAAAAGTTACATTCTAAACCGGAGAGGAAGAGAAAGAGTAAAACCTGAAATGAACTTTTCGATATCGAAAAACGGGAATTATATTTACGAATCCCAGAGTCCGAACAATGAGGCACGAATGGTAATAACCGGCCCCGACGGGACTATTTATTTTGTTTATTTTGATGGAAAAGTTGAGAGCCTCAGGATTCGTGAGTTTTCGAACAACCATTATTTCGATTACCGCGATTTTGATGGTGATAACTTAAAGGATTTCATTTTTATTGATGGTAAAAAACTCGAAGTGTACAATCTGATTCAATCAAAGCTGCTCGATTTGCAATTCGATGAGGATATCGAACATGCTCCGTTATTATATGTGTTTCCCGGGAATCAACGAAAACTGGGCGTTGTTGCCGAAAACCATAACGAGATTTATCTGATAAACAACGATGGATCACTTTATGAAGGCTTCCCTCTTCAGGGCCGGACACCATTCAGCATTGGATCGATTACAGGAAACCGGAAGTTTAATCTATTCGTCGGAACCGATGATAGTTTTTTGTATAACTATGAAATAAAATAGCAGGAATTAAAAATTCCTTAATTTATTCCCGTTGTCAGGTTTGTTTTTATTTGTTTGAAAATTGTGTTACTTTTATTTCAATATCTGATTAACTGATATATCAGGTTTATGTAGAAATAAAAATTAAATCATTTAATATGAAAGAACGATATTCTAAATTTCTTACTCCCGTTCTCCTGTTTTCATTGGTTGTTATCTTTATGCAATGTAAGCAGGAAATCGAACCGGTCGATACAATAACCTACGAACCAGGACTTGCCATTGCCCTTGCTCATGGGCACCTTAGCCTCGATGATCTTATACCTGACGATGATCCGTATTTTTCTGTGGAGCAGGACGGTAGCATAAAGTTTTTCTTTCGGGATAACTCGATCCATAGTATATCGGTGGAAGAGTTTTTTGAGATTCCGGTCCAGGAGCAGGAACAAATCAAATACAAACTGGGCGAGATAAGCCTGAGTAATTTTGGACCTATTGAAGCTGTTGCCACCCTCGACAAGATGACCACTATAATAGCCCCTGCCGAGGCTGCCCTGGTGCAAAGCCTCGATGGTACAACAAGTAACCTGCCTGCACTTCAGTCGATTGGCGAAAAACGCTTTGATTTTAACGATTTCGAGGATTTTGAATATGTTACCTTTTCGGATGGATGGTTAGTACTGGGTGTTAAAAATAATATTCCGGTAACTTTTGCCTCAGCAGCAATGACACTTTACACTGTTGATCCAGTGGGCGATTCAACTGTTGTTGGCTCCTTTACGTTCACAGATCTGCCACCGGGAACAACCAAAGCCGATTCCGTTACATTAGCCGGATTAACCTTGTACAACGATTTTATGGTTATTCTTAACAGTTTCGAGTCATTGGCCAGTGCAGGACCTGTTCCAATCAGCCTTAGCGATGGGATATCAATGGAGCTTAGCTCGTATGATATTAAAGTAATTGCCGGAAAAGCAAAGATTCCAACACAGGATTTGTCAAATCAGATCGATAGCCTTGAATTCAGTGTTGAGAGTGACGAAAGGCTTACATTTGTTTCGCTCAATCAGGCTTCGTTAAATTATACAGTTGAATCATTTATTGATCTCAATGCAGAATTTAGCCTGCACCTTCCTACAGTGACAGTTGATGGCCAGCCTGTTTCCTTCACATTTAGTGCAAACGACGGAGCAAGTGGAACATTCGATCTATCCAATAGTATATTCGATCTGACAACCAATCCTGATCAGCCATATAATTTCCTGCCGGTTATCTTAGAACTCCATATCAGTGGCTCAGATACCTGGGTTGAATTCGATTCCTCATCGGTAGCCCAATTAAACTATGATATTGGAGATTTATCATTCGATTTAGTGCAGGGATGGATTGGTGTACATGAACTGAATATTGGCCCCGACACAGTGGACTTTAATTTTTCAGAGCTCGATAACATTACGGGTAGTATTTACCTTTCCGATCCAAGAATTCATCTAATCATCGACAACAACATCGGGTTGCCTCTTGATTTTATGTTGCATCTTGAAAATCAAACAAACGAAGGTCTTTCACAGTCATTACTTGCCGATCCGTTTCACTTTCCACACCCTTCAAATCCAGGCGAGGAAATAATCGAGGAATATCTTACACTGGATAATTCAAATTCTCAGCTTTCTTCATTCTTATCTTTTTTACCTGATAAAATGTTATTTGGCGGAGGGGTTAAAACCAATCCCGATTCAGCAACAACAGGAATAACTTATAACAATTTCATCACCGGAGATGGACGTGTTAATTTTGGTTTGGCATTTGAGCTGCCACTGGATTTTAGTATTGAAAACCTGCAATTTATCGATACTGTTGATTTCAGTATTTCAGATGATATTATCGAGGAGGCGATTAGTGGTCATCTTTCAGTTTTAACCCTTAATGGGATTCCGTTTGAAACATCACTAAACCTTGAGTTTGTCGATTCCGGTAGCTATAATGTTTACGATTCATTTTTAATTCATGTCCTGGACGCTGCCGAGGTCGATGCTAATGGCGTTGTAATTAATCCTGTTGAAAAAATCAGCAAAATTGAAATGGACAGTGATCAATTTAACAGTTTAAAAGAGGCCAATAAGATAATCATAACAGCTCTGATAAATACATCGTCGAGCAGTTCGCAGGAAGTTGCTTTTTATTCCGACTATACCCTCGATGTAAATGTGGGTATTTTAATCGAATATTCTTATGATATTGAATAATCAACCAAACTTCAGAAAAAATGAAAACAACTAAAGAAATTTCCATATATGTGCTGTGTTTTGCAATTCTGATGCTTGCAACTTTATATTCAAAAGCACAGGAGTATTCAACTTACAGTCTTAATACACTAACCGACAGACATATTGTAAATCCGGCCCTGATACCTGACTGTAAATTTTATTTTGGCCTGCCACTTTTATCATCATTTAATATTGGGTATGAAAACAGGGGGCTGAAAATGTTGGACATCCTGGAGAATACAAATAACCTTAATTCAGTCCTCGACAGCGATAACAGTTTTGCATTTGATTTTCGATACACACCGGTTAATTTCGGAATTAGTTATAATAAATCATTTTTTACATTCGAAATCAGTAACAAAACAGAAACAGGATTTCTTCTGCCCAGGGATTTATTATATTTCCTTTGGAATGGAAACAAAGACCATATTGGTAAAATGATGGATTTTAGTGGCTTAAAGCTCGAAGCATCCAATTATTTTGAGTATTCGTTTGGCTATAGCTACCAGGTAATGGAAGACTTAAGGGTAGGAGCAAAGCTGAAATTTTTACGTGGTTTTGCTAATCTCGACACAAAGCATTGGGATATGGGAGTATATACCCACGACGGAACCTACATTTGGGATCTTCATTCCAATGTAATGTTAAATGCATCGATGCCATTAGATCCGGAATATGACGATCAAGACCCGGAAAAGCTTACCGATCTGGTAAGCCAGGATATTAATGCAGCCGACCTGTTCTTTGGAAATAAAAACCGGGGTATGGCAATCGACATTGGAGGGGTTTACAACTTTAACGATAAAATCACACTTTCAGCCAGCTTCCTCGATTTGTTCAGCTCAATAAAATGGCGAAACAATGTTTTAAATATCTATCAGGATACAACATTTACATGGTCGGGAGTCGATTTTGGCCCTTTTATGGATGCTGATAATGAACAGGAGGATGACCATCTTTGGGACGGTCTCCTGGATTCGATCGCTGATGCATTTGTCATCAAATCTTCGGAAAATAATTATAAAACTAAAATTGGCCCTAAATTTTTCCTGGCAGGAAATTATGCTGTTAATAGCTGGATCGATGCCGGATTAATGATTCATGGAAAATATTATAACGAGCATTTGTATATGGCCTATTCTCTTACAGGAAATGCTGAGCTTAGCCGATTATTTAATGCTTCCATGACATATACCATGTTTGGATCGGGCAGTGCAAATCTTGGTTTGGGTATGGTATTTAATCTTGGATTTTTTCAACTGTATTTAATAACTGATAACATTCTGGGAATAAAGTATGATCCTGAACTAAATCTTCCGTGGCCTGCCACCAGCCAGAATGTTGATTTTAAGTTCGGAATGAATTTTAAGTTTGGTACCACTAAATAGTATTTTGTTCCGGTTAAATTAATATCTGCTTGTTAACTATTTGATATCAGTATGAGGCAATTTGGCTTAATAGGTTATCCTCTCGATCATTCCTATTCGAAAGCGTATTTCAGCAAGAAATTCAGGAGCGAAAGGATCAATGCTGCCTATGAAAATTTTCCCATTCAGGATGTTAAAGAATTTCACGGCTTGCTCATTTCAAAACCAGCTTTAAGTGGATTAAACGTTACCACTCCATATAAAGAAAAAATAATTCCTTTTCTTGATGAATTGAACGATATAGCAAATGACACCCATGCTGTTAATGTAATTCGGATTCTCAGGACACCGGAAAGTATTTATACCAAAGGATACAATACCGATGTATACGGATTTGAACAATTAATTATG
>CAYLZH010000142.1:0-12771 GCA_964388245.1 uncultured Bacteroidales bacterium | reverse complement strand
ATAAGGCGGTGTACCACCTGATACACTAACACTGATTGCTCCATCGCTGCCTCCATTACAGGATACATGAGCAGGAACGGCAAAAAGATTAATTCCTGTGGGTTCTACTATCGTGTATGATGTAACGGCTGTTGCTCCATAGTGGTCGGTTGTTGTTAGGGTATAAGTCCCGGCCTGGAGGTTCCAGATATCGCCCTGTGTCCACCCTGTATTCCAAAGATAGGTATATCCAGGTGTTCCACCTGCCACAGTTATATCTACGCCACCATCATTTCCACCATAGCATGACACATCAGTTATTACACCGGTAACCGAAATATTATTAGTCTAGTGCAGCCTGTTGTATGGATCATTATCGTTAGCTTCGCCTGCAAAACTTCCCAAATAATTTAAGAATGTAACCTCGCCCTGATCAAAAGATTTTCTTGCATTATATGAACTGCTCCCCTGACTTGGGAAATTGGCATAATCAATTGTAAAAACCTGGCTATTATTGATCCAAAGTAAAGATCCACCGGCCTCGCCATCCATAAACGTACAATGATCGAATGGTGAATTAGAATCGATAATACCATTACTGTAAATATATACACCCCAGGTATCGAGATCGGTAAATGTAGCCCATTCGGCAGCTACCATTCCGCCCGAATAGCAATTAAATTGCCAATAACTTGCATCATTGGATTTTAGTATCACCTCATGATTTTGTGTACCAGTAATATTTAATATCCCTCCGGAATAAATATTTAGATGTCCTGAGTTACCAATTTGCAACTCTGAATCATCGTCAAGGTTCAGTTTTCCATTAGCATTGATATTAACATCACCAACGATCCTTACAATATTCCCATTCGACCATAATTGTCCGTTATTTATAGTAAGATTATGAGTGTTCAGGATTTTAAATATTGAATTTAAATGAACCCCTCCTGTGTTTTGTGTTGTATTTATGATCACATCACCAAGATATCCACTTGTAGAGACATATTCGTATTGCTGTATTAAATTGCCTTCGAAATGCAATGTGGAATTGTAATCAGTCCAGGCGCCACTGGCACCAACATAAAAATCTCCTTCAACATAGTAATTATTTACATTTGCGCCATATTCGTCCCAATATCCGCCAAGAATATCCAGGTGGCCTAAAATCCGTACATCATCAGCAAAGTTAATATATGTGCCCACAGGTTTATCAAGGGTTACATGCCCGAATGTCATTTCTGTTACAGTTGAAAATATATTCTGATAACTACTGCCATCGAAGATAAACTCATTGCTAATATCACATTCGAATCCCTGATAAATACTCACCGTTGTGTTGTGATCGTTCAGGTTTCCTCCGAGGTAAACATATGTTCCATTATTATTGACATTGAAACCTCCTCCATTTTCCAGAATTAGGGCTCCATCGATGTCGGCAGTTGTGTTATCAGTGAATTCGAGGCAACCAGATTCTGCATGGAATCCACCAAGAATATTGATTTGCAGACCGGTTTCTAATTGAACATCGTTATATCCAATATATGTTTTGTTTATTGCAAGGTCGTAAAAGGTTTCATCAGTATTAATAAAGCTTTGACCTGATCCGTAAAAACAAACTACATCGGTTCCTTCATCAAATCCTGTCGGGCCAACATTATTTGCCCAGTCTCCGCCGATATAAAGTGAATCGGACGGAATTAGGTATCCGCCATCAATTGTTAAATTATTCGATATGTTTGCCGTTGAAGTATTGCAATTAACATAACCTGATGTTTTGTTTACAAGTAGGTCATGGACAGAACACCCTGCATATCCCATAGATAAAATGGAATTGCTTGTTCCATAAAACTCGAGGGTACCCCCGGCCGGATTATAAGTATCATAGATGTAAAAACTATTATCTGTTCTAATGGTCCCACCTGTTAGATTAGTGGTTAGTGAATAAGTCGCGTGGTCATGAATCCTGATTGATTTATCGGTAAAGTCTAACACACCTCCGCTCATGGTGATTGTTGCATTCGCATAGTATGGCCAATAACTGGTGGTATAACCTCCATTCACATTCATTACTCCACCTGTAATTTCGATGGTTCCGTTCAAATCAACATACTCTCCGGTGGTTGTTCCCTGGGTAATGTCAAGCAGGCCGGCATTTCCGTCAACTTTAAATGTACCCCAAAGCCCGTTCTCAACAAGGTCGTCTACTATGATTTGTCCGCCATTAGCGAAAATAGTACCATACATATATAATCCGAACAGGGTATATCCCATATCGAGGTCATCAATATCTACTACAGCATTTGGATTAGCTGTAAATTTAGCCATCCAGCCTATGTTCAGGTTATCGATATACATATCCTCGTCGGCCCAGGAATTGCCTACACATGCAAAATCATTATAGATATTAGTTGGTCCGTAGAAATGTAACCAGCCACCATTACTGTTATGTGTTACATCCCAGAAATTTTCGCCATAGCAAAACTGTAACCCACTTGATTTATCAAATATAACTTTCCCGGCACTTTCCCAAAAACCACCGACTCCAACATAGTTTAACCAGTCGCCTTCGATCACAATTGTACGGCTGTTTGATTTCAGGATTCCACTTTCAATTGTCAGGTCGCCATTAATTACAAGCGAATCGGAATAAGTATTGGCAAGACTGACATCCGATGATACATTGACAATAAGGTTGTTGAAATAATCCCCAACATTTGGGGCCAGATCAACAAGGGGATTTCCGCCAAATTCGAAAGTTCCGTAATTACATATGAAGTTTCCGCCATTATTGTCAAACGATCCGTTTAATATTACTTTATACGAAGAATAACAATTGAATTTAGCACCGGAGTAAATTACGATATCACCATCAATTGTTAAGTCAAATGTTGATAATGCACTTACTCCCAAATGCGACCCTCCGGATTTTATACTGTACACATCATGGAAGTAAGCAGTTGGCTCGTAACATCTTATATATGAATGGGAGCTTCCCTGGAAAATTACCTTGCCTGTTGTAAGCTGCACATTAGATCCCGATTCAAAATTCCAGTCTCCATAGATCCTGAATTCGCCATTGGCAGTGGTGCTTGCCTGCGAACCGCTTTCCCAGTAAATATCGCCAAAACAATACAAATCAGAATTTATGTGGGTTATTGCAATTGTACCGTATACATGGACCTCATCCTGAACATCAAGGTCGTACCCATGAATTGTTAAAATTGCCCCGCTTTCAACTGTTAGTGTTTTAGCATCGGCAAAATCAGTATTGACATTAGGGCTATAGAGTGTTCCTGAAGGTATTACAACATCGGTTGAGGAAGTGGGCACATTATTATCATTCCAGTTGCCTGGTGTATGCCAATTGGTTGATACATCGCCTTCCCACAATCCGGCAGTTGTTGGAACTATATTAATAGTTACATTAGCTGTATTGGGATCGTTTGCCCAGATAATAAATCCATAATAATCGTAATTGCTGATTGTAACAAAGAATGTTTCGTCAGATGTTCCGTAGTTAGTAGAACGCACAACATAATCGCCACGGTTTTGATAATACGGCCCACCATATGAACTAAACAATGCCATATCGAGGTTGGCACTTCCCGAGTTGTATTCCATTGTAAATTTATAGCTGCCCGGTGTCAGATATACATCCCATATTTCAACTACATCTTCGGCGGGCCAACTATGTGTTACCGGTGTGCTAACTGATATTGTTTCAGTCCATCCCTCAAATTCTGTTTTTCCATCTCCCGATCCACTTGCAAGATAAGACTTTACACCTCGCATTGTTCCGCTTAAGTGATGCTGGTCGAACACAACAAAATCAACGTTGGTTGCCCAGGTTGAGGATTCAACTTCGTTCGAAAAATCATCTGAATCGTAAAACCTGAGACTCCAGTTTGTGGTACTCAAATCGTTTGTCCGGACACCAACTGCACCCCATGTTGAGTAAGGATGGCTCAGTTTATAGTATGTCGGGTCGGTAGTGGTGGTTTGTGCTCCATCGGACACAAGGGTAATAATTGATCCTCCTGAAATAATTGAAAAGTTTCCCCAACTACCATCCGAAGCTATTAATGTTCCGGTACTCGAATAAGCAGCAACTTTAACTCTTCCTTCCGAAGTGGTAATTCCGGGAACTGTCCATAGATAACTTCCATCGTTGGGTGTATTTGATGTAATAGTAGACCAGGAATCGCCGCCGTTTGTCGAATAATATATTTTACAATACGATCCCGAATAGGATTCATATTGCCAGGTTATTTCCCAAACATTACTTGCGTAGATATCTTCACCATTTCCATTGTGGTTATAACCAGGATCTCCATTCGGGCTGATTATCTGTAAATCGATCCCGTACTGTCCTCCGGGATATATGCTGATAAGCCTGTCTAACTGGGTATAGTTCCAGTGATCATCAATTCCTTCGTTCCAGGTATTATGAACCAGCATAAAAGTATTTGCACCATCAATCTCGTAACCAACAGCTGCTGTTGAGTGCCCTGGTATACTGGTAATGCATGGCCTGTCGGCATCGATTTCTCCTTTAAATAAATTTAATTTTGTGGTATTGGCTCCCGTACTCCACGAAGCCGATGTCGATTGACTAAATGAATAAGACCCACAGTATGATGAATTTGCCGCATCAACTATACCTGGTCCTATATCGCCCTCCGAAGTACCCCCTGTATTAAGGTTGGTATTCATATACACCGAGCAATATAGCTGGGCATTTGTTACATTGTAATCCTCATCGCCCTGTACCGGATCGGATCGATGGAAATGATACTTTGCAAGGTTCCCATAATCGCTGGAGGAATAATCGCTGTAATTATCCCAATACCCAAGCAACATACCTCCTGATGTTGGGCTGCATCCATAGCTCCAGTCTAAGAAAGGCATTACCTCGTAGTGGGGAATATAGTAATTTGTAGCAATATTTTTATAACCTGGATCGAGATATTGTTCCCACGCACCGGGTGTAACAGTTGGCACCAACTCATCCCTGTCGTATCGTGATACATATTCGTCGTAAAACTCTGACTCAGTAAGTACCTTTATAGGTGGAAAAATCCTTACATAAACAGCAGTCTGGTTCGATGTATATTTATAATATTTGAGCAGTGGATTATACAAATATACCTTTTCCAATACCGGGTCGTTATCGACCAAAGCTTTAGATGCCATTTGTTTTATTTCATCGGCATAGGCATACTCATCCGATAAGGCGTTGATATACCTGTACATAGTTATCCTGTTCAGGTTGTTGCCCATAATCAAATTTCCGTACTCCCCAGTGCCCCAGCGGGTATCTTTCGCTTTGCCTTCCGGTGTTATTTCATTTCCTGAATTCAGGTTAATTTTTTCAGGGAAGTCTTTGCCTAAAGCATAATTGAATCCATACGCTATAACATTGTCGTAGGCATCGTAATATGGGATTGGATCGGCAGCGCCAACGTTGCCCCATTTATTTTGGGCAAACCTGTCGGCGGCCTCCTGCAATTTTTCAATAGGAACAATAGCGTGCTTTGCATCCTGTGCAGATACGCCTAATCCTACTAAAAGGCTTAAGAAAAATAATAATTGTTTCATAATCATCCTTTTTTGGTTAGAAATAAAGTTTAAAAAATAGATAGGTTCTCAATATAAGTCTCTGTCAAATCATTATCCTGTTTCCTATTAGTCTGGTCAGAACTCGAAACATTCCTTTTTGTGAGTCTGTATTTTGGAATAATATTCAAATTTAAGGCGATAATCATTGCAACGCAAGTCTTATTATGATTTTAGATAAAAGAATTATCAGAATAATTTGATTTTGCCAGAACATGGTTTGAGCTGATTGATTTTTCACTTTAATGTCGAAGGTAGACTTCAACAATTCAACGGAATCATAAGAACAATAAAAGTCTTAATCCATTGTACAGGCTTATTTAATGTAAGTGAATTTCGTTCTTGTTCCCTGATAAAAGAAACTTACCGAGATTGAATAGAAAAGATCACCACTTCTTCTGAAAAAATATTTCAAACTTGCTTAAAGAAGTTATCAATTGCATCAACCACTGCAGACTGATCCTCCTGTGTAAGAGTATTATAAAACGGTAAACGAATCAGTGTATCAGAAAACCTAAGTGCATTTGGCAGCAACCGTCCGTCGTGCTTATCCTGAAAATATGGACTGAAATGAAGTGGCAGGTAATGAAACACGGACTGGATGCCATGCCGTTTCAGAAAGTCAATCAATAAATTACGCTCGTTCCCGCTACGGCAAATCAGATAAAACATATGTGCGTTATTCGTGCTGTTATCTGGAAAAAAAGGCAACTTAAAAAATCCTTGCCGGGCTAAATCAGCCAGATTGTCGAAATAATATTTCCAGATAGTCATCCTCTTTTCCTGAATATCATCGATAGCCTGAAGCTGACCAAATAAAAATGCAGCAACCAATTCAGATGTTAAAAATGATGATCCAATATCGACCCAGCGATACTTGTCAACCTCGCCGCGGAAAAATGCAGCACGGTTGGTTCCTTTCTCCCAAATTATTTCGGCTCTTTTGATATACTTTTCATCATTTACAACCAGCATTCCACCCTCACCGGAAATAATGTTTTTCGTTTCGTGAAAGGAAAACGCACTAAAATGGCCTATCGATCCAAGGGGGCGGTCGCCATAAAACGAATCGATAGACTGAGCAGCATCTTCGATCACCAATATTTGGTACCGGTTAGCAATCGACATAATTTTATCCATATCACAGGCACATCCGGCATAATGGATTACCACAATTACTTTCGTTTTAGCTGTGATTAATTCTTCAATTTTATCTGCATCGATATTTGGATGATTGTTCCCGGAATCGGCAAAGACAATCTTTGCCCCCCTCAACACAAAAGCATTTGCAGTTGAAACAAATGCAAAGGATGGACAAATCACTTCATCACCAGGTTGAATCCCGGTAAGTATAGCCGACATTTCCAGTGCATCGGTACATGATGTAGTTAGGAAAACTTTTTCGAAACCATAACGCTTTTCGAAAAACCGATGACATTTTTTGGTAAACACACCGTTGCCGCTAATCTGTCCTGAATGGGCAGCCTCAATAAGCATATCAGCTTCTTTACCTGAAAAATAGGGTTTATTAAATGGTATTTTCATGCTGATTTTTGAGCCCGGTTAGTGAAGATTCAATTTGCTGAAATTCTTTCAACAACATTTCAGAAAATATTTTGGCCCCTTCATAGTTCAGATGATCAGGGTTTCGTAAATAATATTGCTGATCGAAAAAATAATCCTGAAAGTCGAAAATATGTTTAACCGATTGATACCTGCCTGCTATATCATATATTTCAGCATAATAATCATTTACCGGAAACATTTGGTTCACAGCATGAATATACTCACGTGCCATTGGCATTTTCATCAGATATACATTAATATTATGATCGTTGCAAAAGATCAGGATTTTTTCGAAATAATGTTGCAGTACTTCATCGAAATGATCTTGTCCGGCCAGGTATAATTCAGCCTTTTTCTCACAAACTTTTTGGATATCAGCAGCTTCGGTTAAGTCGCCTGCCCGGCCTTTAAATCCGAGTTGCATAGTACTAAAATCTTTTTCGCGCTGCACTCTTAAAAACCGGTGAACCGTGTTGTATTTTCCAACATACATAAAAAACATCTCCTCTAACCAGGTACGGATGTAGGCTGGCTTTTTCTCCTCAACTGCAATTTCAAAATAATCGGAAAATGTAAGCAATTCCGAAGGATTAATAAACCTTTCGGACCGGAATGATGAAAATCCGGATGGATCGATTGGCAGGATAATAAACTCGGGATTTTTTCCAAGATCGTTTACAACTGCTTTCAGCTTAAAATAAGTTTGAATAAAGTTTTCGTTTGCTGATGAGAAATTAAAACTATTCCCAATTATAACCGGATTAATGGCATTTTGGCTATGCGAATCGCCCATGAAAAGATATTTCAGGTTTCCGTTATACTCCCTGAACTCCAATTCTTTTCGGGCGTTATCTGTACGGTCATAAATTTTGATTTTATATAGATGATGCAAAAGCCAGTTAATCGCCAAAAAGAGCAGGAAAAATGAGATAAGTTTTATGTATGTCTTTTTCATTATAAACCTTAAAACTGAAAATAAATAAACTCAAACTCTTTGAAAACACCAAAAACCAGAATTGCAAAAACACCTGCAAGATAAACCGGGTATTTTATCAGTACAGATTTTTGCTGAAGCTTGCCAAACAAATCATATTTGTTATGTAGATATTCAAGGAGCATTAACAACACTATCATTATAAAACCCAATGAATAATTGTTGTTTCGCTTGAACAACATCATTGTATGATAGATATTATTGTATTCAAAGAAATTTTCAATCAATAGAAATGCTTCTGAAATATTTCTTGCGCCGAAAAACAAAACCGAAACACTAACAAGAAATAATTGAGTAGCAGTTCCTAAAGCTTTTAGCAGTGACGGAAACTTTGATAAGCCCGTAAAGTCAAAAAACCGTTGTCGTGATTTCTGAGTCCATATTTCAACCAGTTGAAACAGACCATGCAGGGCACCCCAAATTACAAATGTCCAGTTTGCTCCATGCCACAATCCACTTATCAGAAATACGATAAAAATATTATAGTACCACCGCCATTTTACAACCCTGTTTCCTCCGAGCGGGATATACAAGTAATCTGTAAACCAGGTGGTAAGGCTAATGTGCCAACGTTTCCAGAAATCGTGGAGAGAACTTGCAAAAAGAGGTGTTCTGAAATTCTTTATCAGGTCGATTCCCATTACACGGGCCGCACCCCGGGCAATATCCGTATATCCCGATAAATCGGCATAAACCTGGACATATAGCATAAAACTGGCCATCAGAACCTGAATACCATAAGCATCTTCCGGGTTCAGAAACACGGCACTGGAGAAGTAGGCTATACGGTCGGCAACCACAACTTTTTTAAAAAACCCCCAAAGCATTAGTTTTAATCCGCTTAAGATGCGTTCGCCGTTCATCTCAATTTTTTTCCTGAACTGTGGAAGAAGGTTAATAGATCTTTCGATAGGACCAGCCACCAATTGGGGGAAAAAGGAAACATAGAGCGCAAACCGTCCGAAATGACGCTCAGGTTTTGACCTCCCACGGTATATGTCGATGGTATAGCTCAGGGTTTGAAATGTATAAAATGATATACCTACAGGCAGAAGAACTTTAAAAGTTTGAACTCCATAAAAAATATTAAACTGATCGAAAAAGGCACGCACACTATCGTTCAGAAAATTAAAATATTTGAATCCAAACAGCAAGCCCAGATTAACAAAAAGGCTCAGTATCAGGAATTTTTTACGTTTTCTTTTATCCGAAGTCTTGCCCATTTGACGGCCTGCATAATAATCAATTCCGGTCGATAGCAGGATCAGGAAAATATACTCAACCTTCCAGCACATGTAAAAATAATAGCTTGCAAGCAGCAGTAGTGCCCATCGCCATTTGTGTGGCAAACTGTAGTACAACAGTATTACGAGTGGAAAAAATACTATAAACTGGAACGAATTAAATAACATTGCAAAATTTTTGCTCAAAAATAAAAAAGCATCTCAATATATTTGATTGATTGTTGATAATTGTTAAACAACAAGATAATCAGGCAGACTCAACACTTCTATTCATTACAGATTAATTAGCATAAACAAATCACTAAAACTGAAAATATATAAACTCAAGCTGCTCAAACACACCATATATTAAGATAAAAACAATAGCCATCATATAAATTGGAAATCTCACAAAAACGGGCATTTGTACTATCCTTTCGGATAATTTATATTTATTCTGAAGTGCTTCAATAACCAAAAGTAATCCAATCATATATAATCCGAAGATATAATTTCCATCGCTTCGAAATATAGCAATTGTTTGATTTACAAAACCGGTTTCGAAAACATGTTCGATTAGTACGAATGCTTCTGAAATATTCCTTGCTCCAAAGAACAAAGCAGTTATGCTTAGAAGTGAAAGCTGGGTAACAATCCCCATAAATTTCAGCACATTCGGAAATTTCGAAATCCCGATCTGGTTGAAAAAACGTTTTCTCGATTTTTCTGTCCAGATTTCAATGAGTTGAAACAGTCCGTGCAATGCACCCCAAACCACAAAGGTCCAGTTAGCGCCATGCCACAGCCCACTTATCAGAAAGACAATAAAAATATTATAATACCATCGCCATTTTAACACCCTGTTGCCACCAAGAGGAATATACAAATAATCTGTAAACCAGGTAGTCAGGCTGATATGCCATCGCTTCCAAAAATCATAAAGCGATCGGGCAAAAAGGGGGGTGTTAAAATTTTTAATCAGGTTAATTCCCATTACACGTGCAGCACCACGAGCTATATCAGTATATCCCGACAGATCGGCATATACCTGAACATGAAGCATAAAGCAACCTAACAATACTTGAATACCATAGGCTTCTTCAGGGTGTAAAAAAACAGTTCCAACAAACATGGCAAGCCGGTCGGCGATTACTACTTTTTTAAAAAAGCCCCAAAGCATCAGTTTTAGTCCGCTTAAAATTTGCTCACCGTTTGCAACTATTTTTTTTCTGAACTGAGGAAGTAGTTTTATCGATCGCTCAATGGGGCCGGCAACCAGTTGTGGAAAAAACGAAACATAAAGCGCAAATCTTCCGAAATGGTGTTCCGGCTTGCTTCTGCCACGATAAACATCAATAGTATAACTTAGAGTCTGGAATGTATAGAATGAAATCCCTACCGGAAGAAGCACACTAAAAGCCGGTACATCATAAAAAATGTTCCATTGGTTGAAAATTATCCTAATACTTTCATTGATAAAATTGAAATATTTGAATCCGAACAAAAGCCCCAGGTTTACAAATATACTGAGCAAAAGGTACTTCTTCCGTTTCTTTTTTTCAGCAATTTTCCCCATTTGCAAGCCGGCAAAGAAATCCACACCTGTTGATGCAAGAATTAGGAAAACATATTCGATTTTCCAACACATGTAAAAATAATAGCTTGCTACAAGAAGCAATGCCCAGCGCCATTTGTGCTGAATACTGTAGTAAAGAATCACTACCAGGGGAAAAAACAACAGAAAGTGAAACGAATTGAAAAGCATCCTGTTAAATTTACTGCCCAAAAGTAATATTGTTTAGGCAAAGACAATGATTGGAAATTGAATCTATAATCAAACAATTTTCGCTGGCTATATTTGTTATCAAGACTGTGATTTCCAGTATAAATTGAAAAAGCGTATCATTGTTATAAAGTTTAGAAATGACCGAATTTGTTGAGAAATATATTAATACCTTTTTTTTAGCATCCCTACATCGTTTCAATTGACAACTTCACACCTCCAAAAGATTGCCTCCTTTGATTATCTTTGCTAATGATTATCCAAAGCAAATGACAGAGAAAAATCAAAGTAGCAATCAGGCGGTTTTACCGTTTTTTTTCATTCTTGGGAGGCCCCGTTCCGGGACAACCCTACTGCAATCGCTTTTCGATGCTCATCCTAATGTACTTATTCCCGGTGAATGTCCGGTAATATTGCGCATATACCTGCGGTTTGGCCAATCAGATTTCCTCGACAATAAGCTGGTAAGCCAAATGATGGATTTCATTAAACAACTGCCTAAAATAGATTATTGGCCCATCGATTTTGAAAAACTAAATCAGGATTTATTTGCACTCAAGGGCGAATTTAATTTTCAGAAAATAATCGAATGCATATGGAGAAACAACAAATCGGCCTTTCCTAAGGAAGAAATTAAGATATTAGGCGATAAAAATCCCCCATATTCAAAGTATCCTTCACTTCTGCTGAAATTATTCCCCCAGGCGAAATTCATCTATATTGTGCGTGACTACCGCGACCATTATCTTTCAATGAAAAAGACAGGACTCTTAAACGGAGCCGAAACACTGATTATTCATCTTTGGAAACGGTCGGGGGTTAGCCTTAACAATCTCAGTAAAAAATATCCTGAACATTTTTTCACGCTCAAATATGAAGATTTGGCAAACAACCCTGATCAACATCTGAAAGAATTATGTCATTTTCTTAATATTCCATTTCAAAAGGAAATGTTATTGTTCCATCAAAACAAAGAAAAAAGCCTGAAACAATATGGTGAAAAAAACCTGGAAAACTATCACCAACAACTTTTCAAGCCTATCTCAACAAATAATATCGGACAGTGGAAAGATTCGCTAAGCGAAAAGGAAATTATGATTGCAGATTATCTTGCAGGAAACCAGGCTCAAAAATCCGGCTACGAAAGAAAACACGGCAAAATACCCATAAGGCTGAAATTGTGGCTCTTACCACGGATATCTCTTATAAAAACGTATTTATATCTGATGGTGATTATCAACATTCTTCCCGCCGTAATGAAGAAACGAATTCATCACAGCTTACCGGAACTTCATCATTTTTATCTTAAATTCTTTCGGCAATGACAAAACTGGAACAAGCTATCGAAAATATCCCTTTCTTCTTTGTCATTGGACGTCCCCGGTCTGGCACAACCCTTATTCAGTCCATTCTCGATGCACATCCAAACATCATGATTCCTACGGAAAGCCCGCTTATCTTAAGGCTTTTCATGAAATACAGAAACCTGCAGGAGCTAAACAAAGCATCAATTGAAGAATTACTTTCCTTTATTAAAATGCAACCTAAAATTGCAATCTGGCCAAGCGAGTTTGAGCTACTCCGGATTGATTTGGAAAAAATAAACG
>CAYLZH010000141.1:0-12778 GCA_964388245.1 uncultured Bacteroidales bacterium | reverse complement strand
ACCGTTTGGGCCTGGAAAGAATCACGTGTAAAAATTATCAAACAGTATGTCGATCAACTTTTTGTAATTCTGCCCTTTGAGAAAGATTTTTATAAAAAGCATAATTATCATGTAGAATTTGAAGGTCACCCCTTAATGGATTCTATTGCGGAATGGAATAAAAACAAATCGAACATTCAGGAGTTCGTTGAATTGAACAGGCTTGATAAAAGGAAAATTATTGCGCTCCTGCCCGGTAGCAGGCAACAGGAAATTCACAAAATCCTGCCTGTTATGCTTAAACTTCCAGGTTATTTCAAAGATTACCAGTTTGTTATTGCCGGTACAAAATCTGTCGATAAAACTTTATATGAAAATTCAGGTATTTCAGCTCAGGTGAAAATCGTTTATGATGATACCTATAACCTTTTGGCTTCCTCTTATGCTGCAATAGTAACATCCGGAACAGCCACACTGGAAACTGCACTATTAAAGATACCTGAAATTGTTTGTTATAAAACAAGTTGGTTTTCGTATCAGATTGCCCGGTTATTGGTAAATATTAAGTTTATTTCTCTCGTAAATCTTATAATGGAAAAAGAGGTAGTTAAAGAACTAATACAGGGAAAATTAAACCTGGTTAACCTGAAGAATGAATTAGATAAAATCCTGAACAATCAGCAATACAGGAAGACTATGCATGAAAACTTTCTACTTTTGCATGAAAAGTTAAACGGATCAGGCGTTTCGGAACGGATAGCAAACAAAATTGTAGCAAGCTTGCAGAGCGGGAACAACTAAAGAATTAGTATTTTGAGGACAGGAATTTGTTGGACAGATAAATACAAACCAAAACATATAAGATCGTACCTTCGAAAAGTACAACTAATTGTTTTCCTGTTTCTTATTCTATTAATGCTTTCTGTTCAATTGTTGCGGGCCCAACAAATTGATATCTCATTAAACCATGCCGAAAGGTTACAATCATTCATGTTTACCTCACTTTCGGGTGAGTATGAAATAAGATCAAAAGGTCAAAGTATTGAAAGCATTATTAAAAATGAAATTATCCATATCTCATTATCAGGTGGTCTGATTAATATTAAAGCTATTGGAACTGATTTCGGCAATTTCTCAGTGGTTACAATCAAAGGGATTTCAAGAGTGACATCGTTTCGGATAAAACCAATTCAACCATCTTTTGAATCAAGGAGCTACGAAGGTGATCTTACACTAACGGTCGAAGGTGATCATATAAAAATCATCAACCATGTAAATATGGAAAGTTATATTGCCGGTGTGGTCGAAACTGAGGGCGGGCCAAAATCGCCTCTTGAGTATTATAAATCGCAAGCCATAATTTGCCGTACCTATGCCATGGGACACCTTAACCGGCATACCGGAGAGGGCTTCCAACTTTGCGATGGGGTGCATTGCCAGGCATATCACGGTATGAGCATGAATAATACCGATATCGAAATAGCCACCGAAGAAACATCCGGATTAATCATAGTCGACCAAAAAAATAACATAATTACTGCTGCTTATCACTCGAATTGTGGTGGCCAAACCGAAAATTCCGAAAATGTTTGGACAATTCCGCTACCATATCTTAAATCTATTCAGGAAGATTACTGCAAACAAAGCCCACACTCGAGATGGGAAGCAACAATCCCTGTTACCAAATGGAAGAACTATCTTAAAAAAAATGGTTTCAGGAACATCGATGTTATGCTGTCCGATGATTTTAATTACAAGCAAAATGGCCGGCAATATTATTATGTGTTAAAAGGTGATTCGATGCGTCTTAGGAAAATCAGGGCCGACTGGAAATTTAAATCCACATATTTTTGGATAATTCCTCTCGATGATGAACTATATTTTAAAGGAATTGGCTATGGTCATGGGGTTGGTTTGTGCCAGGAAGGAGCCATGGAAATGGCACGATTGGGTTTTAATTACAGCCAGATAATTCATCATTACTACAAAAACACAAAGATTCAGAGATATAGATAGGTTAGTTTCTCAGAATATTTTTTTTTGATTTCTACAACAATATTTCTAATTTTGGTTGTGACAATTGATCACAAAGCATTATGATACATAATTTATCAACTAATATACGTATTCGGAAAAATATTGAGCCTTTTCCTTATGTAGCATAAGAGCTATCATCACAAATACATTTTTAAAAATTTTACTAATTATTTACATCATGAAGAAGATTATATTCCTATGTGCTGGTTTATTATTGTCTATCAATATGCAAAGTCAATCAATATCTCCTGAAGTTGTGGCCGGCTCAGGCGATTTTTTCGAAGGAAGCGGTATTTCCATTAGCTGGACACTTGGTGAACCTGTTGTAGAAACATTCAATAATGGTGGGATTATCCTAACACAAGGATTTCAGCAACCTTCAATGCTTTCTTTAGTGAATTGTCAAACACTGTCGCTGCCATTGGGTTGGAGTATATTTTCAACCTATATCGAACCTGTATATCCGGCTGTTGACTCAGTTTTTAATGCCATATCAACTGAGGTAATAATTGTGAAAAACGGTAATGGACAAGTGTATTGGCCTCAATTTGGTCTGAATATGATTGGAAACCTTATTGTTGGCGAAGGCTATCAGATCAATATGGCCCTTGCAATTAGTCATGATATTTGTGGTTTGGCAGTAACACCAGAAACTACTGTAATAAATATACCACAAGGGTGGAGTATAGTTGGGTATCTGCGACAATCGCCGGCCGATGTTGAATTAATGATGAGTTCGATTGTTTCTGATATCATAATTATGAAGAATGGAAACGGCTTGGTTTACTGGCCTCAGTTCGGACTCAACATGATTGGAAACTTAATCCCGGGCGAGGGCTATCAAATCAATCTGTCGACAGCACAATCGTTTAGTTATTCTGCCAATTACCAGAGCATGAAATATTCAGGATACAGTATGCCCCAGTCGGAATTTCTCCCTCAAATTAAAAATACAGGCAGCAATATGACCCTTGGAATTCCATTAGATTCATGGGAAAGAATTCCAAATCCTGGCGATGAAATACTTCTAAAAAATCAGAGTGGCAGTATTGTAGGAGCCGGCGTTTTTACCGGAAATAATTTGGCAATTGCTGTTTGGGGTAACGACATTTTAAGTGACAGGATTGACGGACTCTTAGACTATGAAAAATTCTCTATTTTTCTTAGATCTGCCTCTGATAAAAAAGAATATTCCATAAATGTTGCATATTGGCAAATTGGTGATGAAAATTACTCAAAGGATAAAATCAGCGTGGTTGGATGTTGCGAAGTAAATAACCTAAAAGATGGATACAATCAGATTTATGTCAGGCAATATCCAAATCCTTTTTCCGATTTCTGCTTTATTGAGTTTTTTATTCCCAATAGTGAACAAGTTAGTCTAAAAATCTATAATTCACTCGGCAAAATGGTGTTTGAACCATTCGACAGGCAATTCAATATTGGTAACCATTGTGTTAAATTGCACCGGAAGAATTTACCTCCAGGTAATTATTTCTATCGGATTATTACTAATTCTAAAACTATGACCGGGAAGTTTACCATCATCTAAAGGCAGATTATTTACAAATAAAAGAGTTAAGGGTGCTTTTATGAAAGCATTAAATATGATAGAAATGATCCTATCATTATGAATCTATAATGATTGACAGTTTCTTAGCTATTTGTCTAAAATACCAAACTTAAAAATTATATCGCTATGACAAAAAAGACATTATTAATTATTGCAGTTATTTTTATTGCAGTCGGTTCAATCGTGGCACAAGTACCACAAACCTTTAAGTACCAGGCAGTAGCCCGTGATAACACCGGATCGTTGTTAATCAACCAGAGTATTGGTGTAAAAATTAGTATTAACCAGGAAAGCCCTTCCGGTACAACAGTATATTCCGAAACCCACAATCCTCTGACAAATGATTATGGATTATTTAATCTTGATGTTGGAAGCGGAACGCCTGTTATTGGTACATTCTCAGGAATAAACTGGGCATCAGGAACCTATTATTTGCAGATTGATGTCGATGTTTCCGGTGGATCAATTTACCAGTTTATGGGAGTCTCCCAGCTTTTGTCAGTACCATATGCTCTGTATTCAGAATCAACCGGAGATACAAGCAAGTGGTTGAAATATAATAATGATCTGTATTACAATTCAGGAAACATTGGGATTGGAACAGATACACCCTCAGGAAAACTGGATTTTTCTGAAATAAATCAGAATGGAGAAAAAGCAATAAATATAAAAGCTGTTGCTCAGGGTACCGATACTGTTTATGGTATTTATACAGAAGTAGATGCAGGAACAGGGCTGGTTATGAATGGTCGCAGGGTAGCATATGGTAGTTATACAAAAGTCAAAAACTCAGCTGTATCGAGTACACTTGGTAACCGGCCATATGCAATAGGTGCACAGTACGATTTAGATGCATCTGAGAACTCTACTGCTTTATCTGGAAATACAAACTCAATTTTTGGTGTAATTGTAACCAATGATTATTGGGATGGTTATTCGGCTGACAGTGTTTGGCAAAATGGGATTTGGGCATCGTTGTTGGCAGGAGGTAGTGGATCAGCAAGCCAGAGTGTTGTAGGAAGGATCGATTTTGAGCAGGAAAGTACACCTGTTGCGCAAATGGGTATCGCCCACGGTGCTTATCTGGGAAAGATTGGGATTGCTGATACATTTTATGCAGTAAGGGCTTCTGAAGTTAATCCGGGCTGGATTGAGGGTGGTCATGCATATGGACTCTATTACGATGTTTCATCAACTAATTTCGAAAGTAACTATGCAATATATGCATCGAATGGTAAAAATTATTTTGGCGACTCAGTTGGAATTGGAACTCAAAATCCATCAGCACTGCTTGATATAAATGGTGATTTGAATTTCGCAGGAAACCTGAAATTATCGGGAAATACAATTTTTTCTACACCCCTTTCATCAAATTTGTTTGTTGGTAACGGCACCGGAACAAGTAATACATCAGGTCAGGAAAACAGCTACTTTGGATATATGGCCGGATATTCAAACACCGATCAGTGGCACAATACGTATATCGGTAATATGGCCGGTTATAATAGTACGGGTGGAAACAATACATTCCTCGGATGCAATGCCGGAAAAAGTAACACAGTGGGCGGCGCAAATGTATTTATTGGAAAAGATGCCGGCTTTAGCAACCTTGATCAGGCACATAATACATTTATTGGTTTTGGTGCAGGTTACAATAATAAGGCAGGTAACAATACCTTTTTAGGCTGTACGGCAGGATCACAGAATACCTTCGGGGCCGAAAATGTATTTATCGGAAAAGATGCAGGTTTTAGTAATATCGATCAGGCTCATAATACATTTGTCGGGTTTGGCTCCGGGTATAATAACAAAGCCGGAAGTAATACTTTTATCGGTTGTACGGCAGGTTCGCAAAATACCTTTGGAGCAGAGAATGTTTTTATCGGACGATCGGCAGGATATAGCAATTTGGACCAGTCACATAATACATTTATCGGCTTTAGCGCAGGGTATAACAATATTGCAGGCAGCAATACTTTTATCGGTTGTACAGCGGGTGCCAGCAACGTGGCAGGGGCTGAAAATGTTTTTGTTGGTCGCGAGGCGGGGTATAGTAATTTCGACCAGTCATATAATACATTTTTAGGATTCCGTGCAGGATTTAGCAATCTTGCCGGAAATAACACTTTTCTTGGATGTTCGGCAGGAACAAACAATACCTATGGTAACGAAAGTGTATTTGTTGGACGCGAAGCCGGATTTACCAATACTGACCAATCGCAGCATGTATTTATTGGTTACAGGGCTGGGTTTTTAAATACCGGATCAAAAAACACGTTCATCGGGTACATGTCCGGGCATCAAAATTCAACAGGAACAGAGAACACCTTTTTAGGGCACCAGGCCGGGTATTCGAACACAACAGCACATAATAATGTCTTTTTAGGGTATATGTCGGGTTGGAACACCACTACCGGTTGGGATAATTTATTCTTGGGTTACTATGCCGGATTCAATAATACTATATCCGGCCAGAATACCTACCTTGGATATGAGGCCGGTTACACAAATTCCACGGGATCGGGCAATATATTCATCGGACATAAAGCCGGATATAACGAAACAGGATCACAAAAATTGTATATAGCTAATTCCAATACAACTACGCCTCTGATTTACGGTGAGTTTGACAACGATATTGTGACCATAAATGATGTAATGAAACTGGCACCACGAACCTCCGCTCCAACACCAGAAGAGGAAGGAATGATTTACTTTAACAGTATCACAAAAAAGCTTATGGTTTATGATGGCTCTAACTGGCAGGCATGCTGGTAGTCTAATCTCAGTATAAGTTAAAGCATTAGCAGCATATATAAGCAGGTCATTTGCAATTGATTATTTGATAACAATAAGCAGACGACCTGTTTTTTTTGTAAATTGTACCACATTAGGTCAAAAAACGAAACATAAAGCCCTAATAACATGTAGAGTAATATTACTAAAACAGGTACTATGAAAATCTTATGTATTGGAAATTATCCTCCCCGTAAATGCGGAATAGCAACTTTTACGGAGAATCTTGTCAATGCAATCATACTTGCCGGCAATTCTCAGGAAAAAAATATTGATATAGAGGTGATTGCAATGAATGAAGAGGGTAAAAGTTATGATTATCCCGATTTTGTTTCTAAAACAATCCATGATCATAATAAGGAAGAATATCACACTATTTCGCATTACATTAACGACTCAGGGGCGGATATATGCATAGTGCAACATGAGTACGGGATATTTGGTGGCGAAGCAGGCCTGTTATTATTGCCTTTAATGCGAAAAATAAGGATTCCGATAATTACTACTTTTCATACAGTTCTTCAGAAACCCGGTTTTCATCAGAAAGAAGTATTAAAAAAAATCGCCGGGTATTCTGAAAAAGTAGTTGTAATGAGCTCGCTTGCAATTGATTTTTTGCACGATTCATTCGATATTCCTCATCATAAAATAGCAAGGATCGAACATGGAGTTCCTGATTTTAAGGCATATAAATCGAAATTATCTGGAAAGCCGGAAGAATGGAAAGATAAAAAAGTAATAATGACATTCGGGCTTATTGGTCGCAGCAAAGGAATTGAAACTGCTATCAGGGCAATGCCCATGATACTCGAAAAACATCCCGATGCCATATATGTCATCCTGGGTAAAACCCATCCACATATTATCCAGCACGAAGGTGAAAAATACAGGGATTACCTCAAAGGTTTGGCAATACAACTCAAAGTTGATCATAGTATAATATTTATAAATCAATATGTTAGTGAAGAAGATCTTTGTAATTATTTACTGTCAACCGATGTTTATGTTACACCCTATCTTAACAAAGCCCAAATAACCAGCGGAACATTATCGTATGCTGTAGCAGCCGGAGCTGCAGTAGTATCTACACCCTATTGGCATGCCGAGGAATTACTCGCCGATGGACGCGGTGTTTTGTTCGATTTTGGAAAACACGATGAACTGGCAATTGCCGTTAGTAGTCTGTTCGATCAGCCTGAGAAAATGAAATCGTTACAGACGAATGCATTTGCATACGGTCAAAGTGTAAGTTGGCAAAGGGTAGGAGGGCAGTACATTAGTGTATGTGAAGAGGCTGCTGGATCGATGAATTTTGCAAGCAAAGAAAATGATTTTTATGATTTCAAAATTCCTGAATTTGATTTTACACACATCGAACGATTATCGGACAATACAGGCATCCTTCAACATAGCCGATACTGCATACCTGATTACCATAAAGGATATTGCCTCGATGATGTCTCAAGGGCATTGATCCTTAGCCTGAAAGCCTATCACCGTTTCAAGGACGAAAAATTTAATTCATACGTATGGAGGTATCTTTCGTTTTTAATGTTTATGCAAAACGAGGATGGTAGCTTCAAAAATTTCCTGACATTCGAACGCGATACAATTGAGGTTAAGGGATCGGATGATGCTTTTGGCAGGGCTGTTTGGGCACTTGGATATATTGTTCGTTTTGCCTCTTCCGATTCGGTATTTAACCTTGCAATTGAACTTTTTTCCAGATCGCAGGGGCAGATTGACCATTTAAAGTACGCAAGAGGTTACGCCAATTGTATTCTGGGATTCTATCATTATTTGAAACGATTCCCAGATCATGAGCATTATTTAAAACTTTTGCATAAACTGGCCGATATGTTATGCGATTTGTACGAAAAAAATCAACATAATAATTGGCTTTGGTATGAGCCTTCGCTTACATACGACAATGGATTGCTGCCTGCATCATTATATAAAGCTTACAGCCTTACACATTCTAAACATCATTTAAAAGTAGCCGAGATTACGGCAGATTTTATTGAAAGTATTTGTTTACCGGCCGATCATCTATCGCTTATCGGAAACCGTTTTTGGCTATTCAGCAAGGAAGAACTTCCGGGTTTTGCTCAACAACCTATCGATGCTTTTGCTATGGTTTTTTTGTACCATACCATTCATCGATTTAAAAAGGATGATATCAGTAAAGAAAAACTAAAGAGATCCTTTACCTGGTTTTTTGGAAATAATGACTTACTACTACCGCTGTATGACAGTGAAACCAAGGGGTGCCACGATGGTATCGAAGAATATGCCATCAACAATAACCAGGGTGCCGAAAGTGTTATCTCATACCTTTTTTCGTGGCTGATTGCAGAACCCTATTTTTAGATTCTCAATGTGCTAATCAGACTTATATAAATTCTTGTTTGCCGGTTATATCACGTGTTGATAAAAATTCGGGTTAATTTTACTCAAGGATTTTCTCAAGCCTAAGCAACAGGATATCCTTATCGATGGGTTTCCTGATGTATTCAACTGCTCCCATTTTTAGCCCTTTGGCCTCTTCTTTATCACTTGTATGGCTTGTCATAAAAGCTACCGGAATTTCAATTTTATTTTGTTTCATGTAGTCGAGCAATTGGTATCCGTCAAGATTGGGCATTGAAATATCTGAAAGTATCAAATCAAATTTATCCTGGCCAATTTTCATCAATGCTACAATCCCATCCGGGGCAACTTCTACCTCATAGTTGGCCGTTTTTAAGATGCCTGCGATTAATTTCTGGTTCATCACCTCATCTTCGACAATAAGAATTTTTGCTTTTGATGAAGTTCCGTTCTTGCGCTTTTGTGCATCCGACGGAATTAAAACATTGAAAAGCTCATCGAGTGGAACGGTGGCATATGTCGATGCAGTATCCGATGCAGCATAAGGAATTATTAATTCACCGTTATGAATGATAGAACCACAGGAATAAACAACATTGGGTACATAGCCTTCACGTTCTTCCTCGTTCGGAGTAAGTAGTGGTTCGCTTAATTGTCCGATGATTTTTGTTGGATCGTTTAGATCGAGCAGGGTTGCCCCAAGCGAATATTTACGCATAGTTCCCACACCATGTGTAATCACCAACCATCCGTGTTCTGTTTCAATTGGCGATCCACAGTTCCCGATTTGAATAAACTCCCAGGGGAATTTTGGTTCCTGAATTCGTATTGCCTGATGCCAGAGGTTTATATCATCAGAATACATGATATAATTGTTGACACCATCCAATCGGGCGAGCATGGCATATTGTCCGTTAATTTTACGCGGAAACAAGGCCATTCCTTTGTTGTGTGCATTTTCCCCATGAATGGGCATGATGTTGAATTTGTAAAAATCCTTTGTTTCAATCATCTTGGGAAGAATGGTATACCCGTTATATGCCGTGTAGGTACCGTAATATTTTATGCTTCCGTCATCGTCGGTAAACTTCACAAACCGGGCATCTTCAATTCCATTACTTTCAGCAGCAGCAATAGGAAATACTACCCTTTCGGACAGCCCTGTATCGTATGAGAATGAAATTTCGTAGTGAGAATCGGCCAACCAGGTTATCGACTGTAACATCTTTTTCTGGGTCAGATCGGGTTGCATTTCATGGATCGATGCTTCTATGGCATGATTAAGCTCATTATAGTCGAATTCGAACCGGAGTTTGTCCATTACATGTTTAACAATCTTTTCTTCGATTTTCATTTCCTGAAGCTTTTTGCAAAATGCTTCCTTCTGATAAACATAGTTTCTGATACCTTCAGCTTCATCCAATAAATTTCCAGGGGGTTGTAAAACAAGGTTATTATTTTTATCAAGGATACCACTTCGGAAAACAATAGATGAGATATGTCCTTCGCCCGTTGCCCTGAAACTAATAATAACGCGCTTATTTCCTTCCTGCAAGCCCGATTGATCAGGATCCTCAACCATGGACGGATTAAAGAATGCTGCCGATTCAATCGAATATTCATTCGTAAAATATGCTCCGATCAGCATTTTCTTATAATCCGATAGTTGATTCAAATCACCTGCCCGGCCATTCATAATGTCGCGAGCTCTTTCGTAATGCTTCTGATAGACTCTTGAAACATTTCTGTGTCTTGCAGAAAACTCACGCAGCGATTGGTTAAGTACAAGTGAGGCTGCCTGATCGGGCATTCCTATAACTTTTTTAATTATCGATTTGGCACGGGCTTCACCTCCTGGAAAAAAGAACCTTGCGATTATTCTTTTCGGATCGGGAAGAAATTGCACTCCTTTGCGACTGACTGTTGTACTCATATCAAAAAATATTTATTTCGTAATGGTAAGTTTTTCAATCAATTTATTACCTTTTGTATTAATACTTAAAAGATACATGCCGGGTTTCAAATCACTTACAGATAATGAATAAATATTTTTCGAATGAAAGTTTTTTTTAGAATCAGGAATTAAAATAGTATTGCCAAACACATCGTGCAAGATTACATTAAAGTCGTTTTGTTGACTATTGGTAATCCTGACATATACAATATCGTTTGCCGGATTGGGAAATACTTCAATTTGCTCATCTTTATTGTTTAAGCCTTGATTTTCAAGAATAAGAGGGATTGAAAAATCAGTTATTTTTGGTAAATGATCCGAAGCGGTTTCTGTGTCGGTTTGCTGCAGTCCATACTGTGTTAACCTCGATGTTGACATTACTAAAGTATTTACTGTATAGGCTTTTTCAAGCACAAGGTCCTGTTCGCTTGCAATAGCAAAATCAAGTCTGCCGGGCCAATAGCTACTGGAGTTATCCAGCCAGGTATAGGCCATTCTCTGATCTGTAAGAAAAGATATGATATCATTCAAATCTGTACCATCCCAATCGGGTGAAATCGGACTTCCAAACTGGACAGTATCCTGAATATCGCCTGTAAGCAATGTGCTTAGCTGCTGACTTTCACCAACAAGATTTAAATCGCCACTCAGCACAAATGGTGTTCCCCAGGGTACATCAATTAAACCGCCAGGTAGTTTTATGTCTCTTACAAAATTAATAAACGCATCAGCCTCGCGTTGCCGGGTTGTGTCGCCATCGCAGCATTTGAAATGGGCATTTATAACGACCATATCATGCACATATTCAACGGGGAGGTCTATCAGCGAAGCTGTGATTCGGCGGTCGGGTAATATTTTCCAGTTTTGTTGTATCGGAAACCGGGAGCAGGTAATGTTCGATCCGTCAATTTTCCAACAGTTCCATGATGCGCCTCCCTGAAGAGGTAGCCAGGTATCGAGAAGGTCCCGGGCTTCGTACCATTGAACATTCCAACATTCATTAAAAGTTATAATATCAGGATTAATTGTGGAGATTATTCGCTCAAATGCAGGCTGTCGCTGAAGATCGACTAAACCACTATACAGGGTATTATAACTCAGCAATCGTATGTGCAGGCTGTCGTTTTTTTGCAAATCAATTGGTTGATAAACCTGAACAGGACTTTCGTCAAAAATGTATTCGAAATATTGGCCGGTGTTTGGCATCATATCTCCGTTGGTTCCCTGATCGACAAAACAGATTTTTATCGTATCGCCATTGAATAATGGATTTACATTATCGGGATAGGCATTTCGGCTTATGGCCATTTCGAATTGCGTGGATGTAACTGTAGGAAGTGCATAAAACTCAATATCGTTATGTTCGATGTACAAGCTCGATCCACCATAATTAAAATAGCCATATCTTCCACCTAATTTCCAGCCTAACTCAGCCCCAATGCCATTTACTAAATATCCGGTAGCTGCATCATTGTCGGTGTCGAGCTCAAGAAAAAGATCATTGCTGCTGTTCAGTTGAAATTCATCAGCCAGGCTAAATTTTATATACAGGTAAGCACTGTCGTTCGAGACTGAAAATGATATCAGATCGAACGCCCCGCCATCGCCCTGGGTATCGGTAAAAGATGATCCTGCAGTTGCCCAATCGTCAAACCGGCCGTCAAGAGCAATAGGAAGTGATTGAGTGTAAGAATAGTCTGCAAATAAAATACTAATAAGAATAAGGATTATATTTTTCGATTTCATAGAAAATAATTTTTAGGGATACGAATGTAGTTATTTTAATATACGATCTGCGATTTTTACCGAAGCATGTCAGAATTTTACAATGAAATTTTCTTTTTGTAATCCTTCGTTAAAAAACAATATTCCAATATTGAACAGATCGATTGATTGCCTGACTTGCTGATTGGCAATTAGTTTGTTCCAAAAAATTTCTGCCGCTGATGACTGATGAATGAATCCAACTATCACAATTGTTGATGGCTTTATACAAGGTAGCAAACTTTCGAAATAAGTATATGCTGAATTAAAGTCAGTGAAATAATTCAGATAAATAATATCGAATG
>CAYLZH010000140.1:0-12862 GCA_964388245.1 uncultured Bacteroidales bacterium | reverse complement strand
AGCAGGTTGTGTTGTTGTATAATTAATGTCATTAACACCATTTCCAATTCTTACAGGATCCTGCCAGATGTTATCTTCTTTGATACTTTGAAACAAGTTACATTTGATTGATCCCTCCATTTGTGCACACCGCGTAAAATAAAACCGTTTTCCTGATGCTGAGAAAATTCCATTACCTGTAATTTCTTTTCTATTATTAAAAGGGCCGTGGAGCAATCCTGTATATTTCCAGTTTTTGCCATTCTTTGTGGCATAGTAAAATTGTTTTTTTACTTCTGATGCCTGATCTTGTAATGAGTCGCTTCGCAAAGAGGCAAAAATTAAGATCGAATCGCTGACCTGGAGAGGCGAAAATTCTGAATACCCTTTATTAATGGAAGTGTCGGCATGCACGACAACAACTTTCAGAACAGAGTCTAATAAATGCAGTGCCAGTTCGCATCCATTGCGTTCGATACCTGCCATTTTTTTTATAAACTTATCTGTATCATGTCCCTTATAGCTCTTCAGAAAATTATCGAACAATGTTTTTGCTTTTTCGTAATTGCCCAATTGTTTTGAGGTTGTGGCATAATAGAATGCTGCCAAAGGAAAATTTTCAGAATCGTTTTTCATAATTGCCTGAAAATTCAAATTAGCACGGCGATAATCACGTGTATGACGCTGTAGCTCGGCTAACATATAGAGTGTTTCCAGGTCTTCAGGCTTAAGCCGGCAATACTGCTGGTAGTATTCAATTGCCTCGTAATAGTGTTTGTCGTTGTATGACTTGTCAGCCAAATTTTTCAATTTTCGCGCACTTCTTTGAGCCGATGCACTAATCGTTAATATTAGTAGAAATGTTGTCAGGAAAAACCTAATATTAGATGAAAATACCAGTTTCATTTCTTATTTGGGTATTTAATTTTACATGTTCACAATTGATATTATTGATTCAGTATATGAAAAGTAGGCGATCTCGAAGCACTTCACTTTCAAGATACGACAAAAACTGTAACGAGCTACAACCCTTGAACTCACTACTACTTCGCCTATTTTTTTATATACATTATTACCAGCTGGGCTTTGTTTTCAGTCATTATATTTTCAATTTTAGCACTGTCTCAATTTTGTTTTTTGGGTCGGCAAAAAGCGTTGGACGACAGACAGGCTCTTTTGCAATTTTTGGCTGTGTGCTGGAATGTGCGAATTGCAAATGTGCCTGACTGTGTGCGGTGGCTAAACAGTAAATCAAGTTTGAAATTGTCGCCATCAATTAGCATTCTTTTTTGGCGTTCAACAAACGTAAAGCCCTGACCTAATTCAAGTATGAACTTTTCAAGTTCCCGCAATATGGCATCTTCTAAAGATTTTTCGCTAAAGTTGTCTTCCAATCCCAAAAAGTTCAGGAAATATGGATCTCGAAATACTAAATCTGGAGAGAGTTTATTTTCTTCTCTTAATTCTTTGAGTTCATGCTTTATTAAATCGTCAGGCTTCTTTGATATTGCAGTACGTTCAAAAAGCATAGAATCAATTTTTGCATTTAATGTTCGGGTATCCCAATTTTCCAACCTTGTCATTTCAATGTAAAACTCACGTCTGAGGTCATCTTTCAGGTACATTATTGTCCTGAGGTGTGTCCAGTTTAATTCTCTACTCAATGTGTAGAGAATTTCTTCATTGGGAAAAGTCTCCGCAATGCGTAGACAATGTCGAAGTTGTTGCTCACTCCATCCTTTGCCATATTCTTCCGTGAGTCTTTTGGATAATGTTTTTACAATCTCCTTACCGTATACAGCACGTTTGTCTCCAAGAATGTCAGAATTAATACGTTTCCCGATATTCCAGTAAAGTATTGTTGTTGTTGTATTAACAGTAACTGCTACTGTTCTCTTTGCTTCCTCAATCAGTTGTCTGATTTCTGAAAAAAGATTGTTTGTATTTTTAGATAAATTACTCATGATAAATTCTGATAATATCACTTATCGAGCAAATCCTCGATAAAAATACTGTGTTCATTAAAATAGTCAGGGTCTTTATCCAATTTTCGACTGATGATTTCAAATCCATCATTGGCATATTCCTCTATAATCCTTGTAATATCAATACTCTTTTCAATTAGCCACATATCATCTTGTATATTCTTTTTAAACTTCCTAATTGTCATTGTTTTTGCAAATTTTGGTTTGTGGGTTGGCTCGTGTGATTTGCAAATGTGTGCAATGTGCGTTGGCTTCTTTTATGCGGGTCGACATCACAAAATTATTTCTGTCTGTCTGATTTTCTTTTTTATGTTTTTCTATTTGTCTCAATCGGTCCAATGTATTACTCCAGTTTCTCTTTTTAGCCGTGCTGGTAACTCTGTTCTGTACTTATAATTTGTATTTATTGCCGCGCGCAAGGTAATGCTCCGGGATCGAAAATCGTACTAATGCCGGTATAAATCAGCGAAAGTTCAAAGGCTCCTACTGAGTTTGTATATTGTTGTAATTCTGAAATATTTAAATCGTAACTGATTCCAATTCTGAATTTAAAGAAACTGATAGTTGTTGAAACTATGGCCGCATCGGTATTTCTGTTAAATCCACTTCGGATATACGAGCCAAAGCTAATACTTTCGAAACCTGCGCTACTTTTACCGGTTAACAAACGGAGATCGACACCTGCCAGCAGGTTATTTGCCCTAGCCATTTGCATAAATAAAATTGATGGTGTAAGATGCAAGCGGGCTGAATTATAGATGGTTGCTTCGAGCGTATATATAAACTGAGGGCTGTAACGATCGTAAGAACCTGTTAAACCCGTTTTCGGATGATTCAGGTTAAATGCAGCAATTCCCATTTCTGTTTTTAGCCTGGAAAAACTTTTCTGCCATACAATACCGGCATTTAAAGTAAAATAATTTGTACTTTCCTCGAGGCCTGACTCCCCACTTGGTATCAATGGATTGTGGTTACCTGTTGCATCATCAAATTGCGAACTGAACAAAGCATTGGCATTATTGAATTGACGCATTATCCCGCCTGATTGTATGCCAAAAATGTATTTGTTATTCCCCCATGATTTTTTATAAGATGCTGATAAACCCAAACGGGTAATTGTCATGCCAATGGCACCGGATTTATCATATAGAACTATACCGCCAATCGAGAAGTTCCTTCTTAAAAACATTAAAGGTTGATCATATGCCAGAGCCAAAGAATTATAACCCGGATTAGAAAAAGAGACCCATTGCGATCTGTAGTTATTTGTAATTCTCATGTTTCCGTTGAAATTCCCTGTATTGGCCGGATTCAGCAAGAGGGGTGTTGTTTTATACTGAGAAAAATGGATGTCCTGGGCACAGGTTTTTTTCACTCCGGATATATTGAGCAACAGTGTTATAATTAAAAAACAATATATAATATTTCTAACAGGCAACATTTCGTATTCTTTATCTGATTAAATTTAAATACCCGCGTTGTTCCTTTACCAGGTTATCGACATACATTTCGACCCTGATTATGTACACATAGGTGTCAGGAGCTTGTTTCCTGCCTTTATAGGTTCCATCCCAGCCTTGCAAAAGATCATTAGTCTCGAAAACTTTTTCGCCCCATCGATTAAACACCTTAAACTCAAGCACCTTTTTTATCCCCCACCCTTCAATGAAAAATAGATCATTTAATCCGTCACCGTTTGGAGTAAAAACAGTAGGCAGAGATAACTCTGACTCCTGTCGGACATAAATGGTGTACACCGATTCTTTTTCATAACAATCCCCGTGATCGGCAACTGTCAGATAATAACTGTTATCGCTTAATGTGAATGCAGTAGGATTTGCACAAAAATCACAATCAAGTGTTCCGTCATGGGTCCATTGCAGCGAGTACTCCTGATTAAAATCTGTAGCAAGATGCACTGTGTCGCCAATAATGATAGTAGTATCCCAGAATATCTCAGGCGGTGCAACAACATACTCGACCCAAACAGTTGTTGATCCTGAACATCCATAACCATCAACCACTGATAGTTGAAATCCGGTAGTTGTGGAAATTTGTGCCACCGGGTTTGAACTTGACGGATCATCGAGCAAATAATCTGGCGACCATTGATAGCTGATTGCTCCTCCTTCGACTGATGCACTCAACTCTACCGTATCTCCTTCGCAACTGTAAAACACAGGCGCATTTATTACAGCATCGTCACGGACCACAAGAGTTCGCGATGCAAAATCCTCACATCCGCTCTCGGAATCTGTAATATGAAGCAGTACATCATAATATCCCGGCGTATAATAAAAATGTACAGGCTGGCTAATATTCGATTCAGTATGCCCGTCGCCAAAGTCCCAATCGAGATAATCAGCGTTTATCGACTGATCCTGAAAAATGATGGAGTCGCCATGGCACATTATAAAATCATCTTCGTTCAGGCTACTGAATCGTGCCTCAACATTGTGAATGTAAATATTTTCTGAAAGATGATCAATACAAACCGAATCGGGCGACCACCATGTTAAATTGATATTAATGGCATCGCCTGGTGAAGATGATCCGAACGGATAGGTATAGGCAAGGTTGGCACCTGTATAGCCAATATGAGAATTTCCGTCACCATATTGCAATTCCCATCCAACCACATCCTGTAATGAACTGACTATAAAATTAACTTCCTGCCCCAAACAAATTGAATCGGAAGGCAAAGTGAAATTTAGCTGGGGATCGTAAACTGTTAATATTTTCATTGCTGCATCGGTGCATCCAAGGGGATCGTAAGTTGCTGATAAAACCACATTGTAAGTGCCACTTTGTGAGTAGCTGTGAACCGGATTTTCAGATGTAGATGTTGTATTATCACCAAAAACCCAAAAATACTGATTTGCAATTTCAGAGGAATTATTAAACACAATTTCTTCCCCGACACAAGCCTGAAGTGGAATATCGAATGATGCAACCGGAATTACAATATCAATAGTCTGACTTAGTGTGGCTTCGCAATTCACCGAATACATAGTAAGAACAACCTCGAACTGGCCATTTGTTGCAGGGGTATTATATACATGGCTTGTTACATACGATGTATTATTTGAACTACTGTTGCCATCTCCAAAATTCCATGTCCATGAAATCAGATCGATCGGATTTGTAATGGTGAAATTCACCGGATCGCCGAGACAAAACTCTGTAGGATCAATTACAATGTCGGCAACCGGTGCTTCCACCTGGATTGTTGTATTGGTCGAATTCTGGCATCCAAATATGCTTGTAGCCGTCAAAACCATTTCATACTGTCCGGGAATTTCCCAATATACTTCGAGGGGATTGGACGTGCTTTGACCCGATGGATATTCCCACAGTATATTATATGCATCAGGGCAAGTGGAAATATCAGTAAAAGTAATTTCCGCAGGTGCACACTGTGGATTTAGTCCCGGAGAATAATTAAATCCTGCAGCAGGCAACTCATGAACAGTAATGTAATTTATATATTCAACTGTATCGGAGCATCCCAGATCGTTTTCAGCAATCAGAATAACAGTATATGCACCTGTTTGAGTATAGGTATGATTTGGGACAATATCTGTGGATGATGTACCATCGCCGAACAACCAGTAATAATTAATAAAACTATTGTTTGCCTGAAAACTGACATTGTCATTGAAACATGGATCGGTAGATGAAGCAGTAAAGTCAGCAACTGGATCGGTGTATGGAATAATTTCCGTATCGGTACGGGAACAACCCAGACTATCGGTTACAGTAAGTATTACCTCGTATGATGATCCTGACAAAGGTGGATTCGAATAATAGTGGCTGCCCTGGAAACTATTCGAAGTAGTTCCATCATCAAAAAATAAATGCCAACCTGCTATCCCTGCATCGGCATGGCTGCTGTCGGTAAACAAGGCTAAGCCTTCATGACAAATAATACCGGCATCTGCAATCAGGCTGGGATAAACTCCTGTTACAATAACCGGAGTTTGAAATGAATCGATACAGCCAAAACCAGAACTGGCAACAAGAGTAATGATATAGTTTCCAGTGTCAGGATAGATATAATTATTTACAAAAAATCCGGGCTGGTTGTATGTGTTGCCAAGATCCCAATGCCAGCTATCTGCATTTTGTGAGTTATTGATAGTTGATATCTCGTCGCCATAGCATATTACAGAATCGCTCCAGTTTGAAAGTGAAAAATCAGCAATAACCTGCGGATAGAAATCAATTACCATACTATCAATAACCTCGCAGGCTTGCGACCAGTAAAACAAACTTGCTGTTACCTGTCCCGAAGGTGGGACAAAATTCTGATCGTAAATATGGCTGATAATCATACTTTGAGAACTGTCGACATATCCATCTCCAAAATCCAGTATCCATCCATCAATATCCAGTGTGTCGGTGATGGTAAAAATAACTTCAGCGTCATGACACACAGGATTTTGGTTTATTTCAAAATTAGCAACAGGTCCTATAATTAATATTGAATCGGTATATGAATCGGTACAACCATGATTATTACCTACAGATAGTTGAATCTGATAAGTCCCAGGGTAATGGAAAGGCCAGGCTATTACCGAATCGCCTGTAATGCTCGAACCACCTGTCATGTCCCAATCGCGCCAGCTCAGGGTGTCGACAACTGAAACATCGCTGAAGAAAACCTGTACGGGCAGGCACAAAGTATCGAATGGTGGATCGGAAATAAAGAATGCCTCAGGTCTTTCAAAAACCTCTATGAAGTTGCTTATTATGGTTGTGTCGGTACAACCAGCAACATCGACCACGCTAACCGATACATCGTAACTTCCAGGAAAATTATAATTATGATTCGGATATAGTAGACTTGAAACAGTATTGTCGCCAAAATTCCAGTTTACAATCGGGAACATCGGATCAACTTCGAAGCTGAGCCATTCGTTGGCACAAACAGCCGAATCGCTTGCAATGATACTTGCCTGGGGATAATAGAGATGAACAGGTATTGAAATTTCGTCGGTGCATCCTAAAGCATCAGTTACTTTTAAAAAGGTTAAAAGTTCGGTATTCGCCTGCATGGTGTATGCATGTGATGTAGGAAAGAAGGGACTAAAATCACCATCGCCATATTCGAAATACCAACTAATAATAGTAGTGTCGGCATAGCTGTTATCGGTAAAATTCACATAATCAGGCACACACACATTCGATGGGTTCAGGCTGTAATTGGCATGAATATCGAAAACCCTGATGCTATCGCTAAACACATCAGTACATCCGTTTTCATCAGCAACTGTTAGCTCAACAGGATATTTCCCACCTGCACAAAAAACATGGAATGTGGTATCCTTTGAGGTATGAAAATATGGACTGCCATCATTAAAGTTCCATTGGTAACCATTCGTACAATGTGCATAGACATCTGCCGATGCCGATGCATTAAAAACCACCGGGGTATTGACACAAACTTTATCAGGAAAGGAAAATGATGCCTGTGGATTTCTGGCATAAATTGTAATACTATCGGAAAATGAGCATAAGGTTGTGAAGTTAAAAGCTGTGAGTTTTACTGTATAGATTCCGCTTTGCTGATAGTGATGTACAACTGTATCAGCATTTAAAGAATCAACATTTGTGGTATCGCCAAAATCCCAAATCAAACTATCGGCATCAATAGCATTTGCGTAAAAAATGTATTTAAAAACTGAATCACAACTATAATCATAACTGATATTAATAAATGGACCGAGTACTTTAATCTTTGGATATTCAACCGGATAATCAAAAAACTGATCGATGTGTTTTTCTCTTCGCGTAAATGAAACTGTTCCGGTGTCTTGTATAAAATTTGATATCGGAGGAGGGTTTATTGTATCAGCATTCATTTTTTTCAGCAATAAATTATAGGCTGAATAATATTGCTGAGGGTAACTGCCACATGCAGGAAAACATGCACAAACCTCCATGTTTACCGGGAGAAAATCCTGAAAATAACTTGTAGAATCGAAGACAGTTATCTGAACAGGATATGATATATCGGTACAGCCCGTATCGTTATCTATGGTCAGGTAAACATCATATGTTCCCGGATTGGTAAAAACATGACTAATGGTATCGGAAAAAATCAGTGTATCGGTACCATCGCCAAAATCCCAATGCCAGCTTATTATTGAATCTGGCATATAGGATGAATCGGAAAAGTTAACTTCCAATGGTGCAAAGCCCCAGCTTATATCAGGCATAAAGCGCGAAACTGGCATGTCAAAAGTAAAGATATTTCCATTGTCAAGAGTATCATGGCATCCATGCTGGCTGGTGACAATAAGCACAGGATTTATAGGGATTTCCTGAACCTTTTCGCACAGGCTTGTGTCGGGATCGTCGTAAATTACACTCGGATTTTGCAAATAACTTGTATCACCGTTCGGAAAAAGCCAAAACCATTCAATGGCATTCAGCGAGCTATCAGCGTATTGCACAGTTACCGGGGCCGAGCACGAATATTCGGGACTCAGGCCATATGCAGCCTGAACATCCTCAACTGAAACCTGAATAATGGTGTCATCAACACAATTTCCCAGGGCAGCAAACATTTCAACATTATAAACTCCCGGAAGACTATAAACATGCATAAAGTCGCTTCCGGTTGTGCCATCGCCATAATCCCACCAAACAGTCGGAACATTTGATGTATTGATAAAAAATGCAGTATCACAAATCACAAAGTCGGTACTATTTACAAGCCCGAACGACGCTTCAGGCAAAATAGCCATCAGATTAAACTGATGTTCGATACTACAATTAAAATTGTCGGTTACTTCAAGGCTTCCCTGATAAAATCCTTGTTGAAATTCCTCGATAGGGTTTACAAGCGTTGAAATTTGTCCGTTACCAAAATTCCAAAAAAAGCTAAATGTATCGACCGGCTGGAAAGCGCTGGTAGCATTCGCATGAAACTTTATGCTCAATGGAGGGATACAATCCAATAATGAGTCCAGATCGTTCCCAAATTCTACAATAGGTGGGCTCGATGCCAATGCAATTGAATCAATTAGAAGAAAGTCCTGACATCCGTTTGAATCGCTAACCATTAACGATGCACTATATACTCCCATTCCGAAATATGTATGGGCAAAATAGGTAAGAGAGGTATCAGCATATGTCCCATCGCCAAATGTCCAAAATCTCGACACGATTGGGCTTCCGCCTGGCGTGACTGAAATATCTTTATAGTTTACTGTTAAAGGCGCACATCCGAAATAATCGCCATCGATATAAAAATCTACCGTAGGGCTGGCAAAAACTGTAATTTCAATTGAGTCGGAAACAGGTGTAGTATTTATTAATCCGGTCATGACAACCATATATGAACCTGGGTTTATAAAAGTATGCACAGGTGCCGTGGCAAACGAAAAACCGCCATCGCCAAAATCCCAATAATAATTGGAGACAGAAGTATTTGAATAAGAAAAGCTTACATTGACAAGAGGTTCGCAACCATTGGTCTGACTTGCCAATATTTGAGCCCGGCCACAAATCGAAACACTAATCATAAGAAGGAGAAGGGAAATCTTCTGTGCCATTTTCGATAGGTTTTACTGCATGAAAATAAATTTTGTGTTATAATTTTTTCATTATATTTTCAAACCTAAAATTAGAAAAAAAATATCAATAATGAAGTCAATCCTTCTTTTTAATCTCTTATTAATTGCTTTTTGGCAGTTAAATTTAAGATCATCAGCGCAATCATGTCTTACTGATATCGATAGTTTGCGATTTCAATACGAAATAAATAATCCACAGAGTTTCGACGACCATTCCATCACACAAAATAAAAGAATATTCCACCTTGTTTTCCATATTTTTGCTGATTCAAACGGTGACTTTGGCCTTACCGACAGTGTTATTCATGATAAAATATCAGATTTGAATCTTGATTTTTTACCATCCGGGGTATCATTCAGGATAAGTACTATCGATAGCATTTCATATTGCCAATATAATTTATTTGAATTTCCTCAGGAACTTTCTGAGCTAAAGGTTTTGTACTATAATGCCGGGATAATCAACATTTATTTGGTTGATGAAATAACTGATCAAAACGGTAATTATCTTTATGAAGGTTATGCTGAATATCCCGGAAGGGATGATTTGATAATTGTTCCGAAACACTTTTTTGCTGAGTACGGAATCAGCCATCAAATGGGACATTTTTTCGGATTGTATCACACCTTTGAAGAAATCTTCGGATACGAGCTACCCGATTCAAGTAATTGCACAACTGCAGGTGACCTGTTTTGTGATACACCCGCTGATACAATTGTGGAAATCACCACCGACTGTAACTCAACATTGTTAATTGTACCGGGAAATATAGCATATAATCCACCAATTTCGAATATTATGTCGAACTGGCCTGCCTGCCGGTGCCGATTCACAATTCAACAATACAACAAAATAGCACTCGAAAGTAAAACCACAAGGGCCTATTTGTGGTAGACTTTTATATTGAAAAATTGATGATATTACAGACCTGTCACCTTTCCAATTAAATGATCTGTTGGAAGAAATCCCCAGTTTCTTGAGTCGTCGCCGTAATCGCGATTGTCATCCAAAACAAAAATATAGTTCTCTTTAAACGTATAAGAAAATGCTTCTTCGCCATTGATATAAACTTTGTCGTACGTGGTTGTCAGATTATTTCCTTCGTATTGGTGAATAATCCGCTTATACAATCCAATATTCCGGATATTTACGGGAACAGTCCATCCTTTTTGCGGAACTACAACAGGGCCGTAATTATCAATTGTAAAAGCATAATATGGATCGGTAGGGAAAATCTGAGATTTAACTGCTTCTTCTTTCGATTTAAGCAGCCTGAAGCCTGAGACAAGGCTGTCGTTTTGAATTTCTGAAGCCTGTTTTTTTGTAAGAGGAAAGTCATATAAACCTACATCATTGATTTTTCCTCCCTGTGAAATATTATATTTTTCCATCAGGATTTTCTGGTTTTCATGACCTGCGATAAACATCCGGTATTTTCGCTGAACTGTTTCCGGATCGTTTGGTTGCTTCCGGTTTATAAGAACTTCCTTTTCACGAATTTGTAAGGTGTCGCCCGGCAGGCCAATACAACGTGATATTCTGATAGGTTTTTGATTTACAGGAACATCTTGCAATAATGGATTATTAAATGCGACTACCTCATGATGTGCAGGAAGGCTGGTTTGAAATAAGGTTTTTTCAGAAAACGGAAGCCTTATCCCGAACCTGAATTTTAAGATGATTAAAGTCTGATCGTTCCTTAAGTATTTTTCCATGGTTTGTCCTTTCATCTTTTCAAAACCGAAACTGATTCCAAAAAGGATTATAAACAAACTTATGGCCAGTAGCCATAGGACAGCTTTTTTTAATTTCATTAGGGATATGGATTACAAAGTACTGATAAAGTCCGGCTGTATCATTAATCCAGCAAGGAGCTCACAGGCCGGAATAATCTGCTCCATCTTATTTTTCCGCTGAAAAGACCTTTGTTCTTATCCAACGAGAGCCATACAAATACTGCTTTTCCAACCAGATGGTCTTCAGGAACAAAACCAAAATATCTCGAGTCGGCAGAATTGTGCCTGTTGTCACCCATTGCCCAGTAGTAGTCCATTTCGAAGGTGTAGGTATCGCTAACTTTTCCGTTAATAAAGGCCTTGCCATTTTTTACTTCGAATTTATTCCCTTCGTAAACTTCTATTATCCTGCTGTATTGAGGAATCGATATTGAATCAAGTTCAACGGTCATACCTTTTGCCGGGATAATAATCTGTCCGTAGTTGTCTTCATTCCAGTCGTACTTCAGGCTATGTGGAAAAACACGTGGATCGCCTTTTCCATCTTCTAATAGTCGCCGTGTAACTGAAACTACAACAGGGATTTTTTTAATTTCCTCAACTTGTTCTGTAGTCAGTGGCACTTCATGAATCCCGTTCGATTTATAACTGTTGATATAGTCATCATAGGGAACACCAAGCCTTTCAAAAACTTTGGAATTCAATGATTTTCCCTTGGTACGAATAATGTAATTATATTGCATTTGAGAGTAAAAATCTGATTGTTTTCCGTTCACATATGCCTGACCGTCAATAATCGAAAGTGTATCGCCGGGAATAGCGATGCATCTTTTGATATAATTCTCGCGTTTGTCGACCGGGCGAGTAAGAATATTCCCAAATTGTCTTTTGTTATTCCACACCATTTCCCGTGTGTAGGTTCTAACTATTCCGTAATAACTATGTCCCATATAAGCAGTTGCTACCGTATCACCTTCCGGAAAGTTAAACACGATGGCGTCGCCACGTTTCACTTCACCCAATCCTGCTAAGCGTTTGTAGGGCCACTGGACAATTTCGCTGTACGATTTTGTTTCCCTGGTTAACGGAAGTGTGTTGTGGGCAAATGGAAATGATATAGGCGTATTCGGAATTTTAGGACCATAGCTAACCTTACTAACAAAAAGATAATCGCCGACCATTAATGATTTCTCCATCGAGGAAGTAGGGATCGTGTAAGCTTCGATGAAAAACATCCTGATAAAAGTGGCTGCAATAACAGCAAAAATTATTGCATCGATCCATTCGATAGCTGTGGTTTGTTTTTTTACTCCCTTTTTTTTCCAAAATGCCCAATGCACTTTTTTGGTGATGTACATATCGAATATCACAACCTCGCCAAATAATAGCCAGTAGTTTCCAACCCAATGCACCCACAAGAAATAAAGAACACTGATTATTGTGAATTTAAACCATTTATTCCTGAAAAATTCTTTCATCGTATTTTGTTAAGTTTTTCTATGTATTTTGATCCTAATAAATTGAGAAATAAATCTTTCCTGGTTATCAAGAAAAATTTAATGTTTCAATAAATCTTTC